>JAYTWB010000209.1:0-7671 GCA_043743655.1 Cyanobacteriota bacterium
ATTATCTTATTTAAAATTCGTGAAAACAGTTCTTTTTCTTGGTCGCTCCAATATATATCAACTTGACATACAGAAGATTCAAAGTATTTTCTCATCATCAAACTGTGGGTTTTATGCCCCATGGATGACTCTGTGATTGCTAAAACCCTTGTATTCTTGTTCATCTTCTTATTTATCCCCGTCAGTCGGATAATTGTAAGGAGCTTAAAGCTGCCCAACGTTTGTCTATAGAAAGATTTAAATTTTCAGGGGAATTATTACTTAAGTCAAGAGCAGGTGCATCAGGGGCAATTTTGGGATAGGGAATAGCTAAGATTAACTGTTCGTATAGCCAAGCCGCAGGATCAAAATATCCGTTGGGCGACAAAGAATCTACTAAGTCGCCTGTTTCTACTTCTCTTTCTTTGGGATACTCGCCTTCAGGTAATGGCTCAGCTAGCAAGATCATTTCTGAAGTATTAATCGCTAGTCTGTAGTTAAACTGGACTAATGTGCGATCGCATATCAAAGTGATGATCGTTGAAGCCTTGGCAGTAATCTGAAGAAATGAACCAGCATGGTGAATACTGATCACCCCCTGCACAGGTGTTAGTGTCTCTAGTCCCTCGATAGATTCTTTAAATTCAAGATATTCAGTTGCCTCGACAGATCTTGCAATTTGAGGTATCAATAACTTTTCCATCAGGCTTATACCAACTTGGCTATCAACTAACGATTTAGTTTTTTACACTTAGTGCGAGCTTTTACTAATCCTTACGTTAACCCTTTTTCTTCTTCTTAGAAGAGTTAGGCTCAAAAGGTAGAGCGGATTTTGTTGGAGAATTACCATTTTTATCATCCACAACAGTTGCCTTGTTGTCCTTAGCTTCAAATGGAATTTTGCTTGAGTCAGCTTTGCCAGAGGCAATAGAATTTGCGGAACTGTTTGCAGCGACAGCAACTAATTTTTGTAAGTTTTCGGGCAATGGCTCTTTGGCAACAATGAATGCTTGTAATGTCTGAAAAATGTTAGCAATCAGCATGTAAAGCATCACCCCTGATGGTAATGGGAAGAACAAAAACATCCCAGAAAAAATTACTGGAGTAAGTTTGTTCATAGTGTCTTGCTGCGAAGACTCAGGAGTTGCACCACTCATTTTTGGTGCAGAACCACTAGAGATTGACTGGTTGGCATAAAGACTAATCCCAAAGCCCAATACCATGACAACGATATCCCAGTTAATACTGCCATCGGGGTTAGTAGCACCCGTCTTACCAAGCGCTTTAATAAATAAGAATCCTTTATTTGAAGCTAAGCCAGGCACTGTCGCTTGAACTGTGACATCCCCAGCTTGTTTAGCAATTACAGTTCCATCAGCTAAAACTTCAACTAGCTCCTGCCCCTTAGTTACTTTCCAGGTGGGTGTAAGTTCTGCATCTGGATATTCGCTAGATAGAGCTTTGAAATCTTGTCCTTGAGCAGTTTGCAAAATAATTTTCGATTGCTCACCGACCGTTAGGGTAGTCCCATTTACAGCAGTAGCGAGGACTGGAAAATGTATCCGATCGGCAAAGTAAACATTTTGGCTAGGCGAAGTGAAAGCCTGATGTTGGACTTGAGCTTGAGCATCTGGAGCTGAGAACTGAAAATTTAAGGAGTAGTTGATATCGGCGAAAGGTGATCCTCTCAAGGTTGCAAACAGAGCGAACAAGATTGGTAGCTGCACGATCGCAGGTAAGCATCCTGAGAGAGGATTTCCAAACTCCTTAAAGTTAGCTGAATTAACCTTTGCGGTTTCTTCCTGTTGCTTAGCAGGATCGCTCTTATAACGCTCTTGAACTTCTTTAATTCTCTGTTGCATCACTGGATTAGCGATTTTCATGCGCCGCATACTGCGAAGCTGATTAGCACTAACAGGAAACAAAACAAAACGGACAACCAACGTGAGTGCAATAATTGCCAATCCATAGCTCGGTACGAGACCGTAGAAAAAATCTAGGAAGGGCAACATGATGTTGTTGGAAAGAAAACCTACGCCGAAATCCATTTTCTAATTTACTGTTTCTGGGTTTGCATCCGATTCATAAAAACTAGGATCGCTTTTTAAAGCGATCCCTAAATATTCTAGGCTTTGCTGCCAATTGCACCGCTTATATCTTGAGCTTTGAGGCTTAGCTTTGATTCGATATATTCGTATGTTTGGCGAAATCTGGGTAAAGATTTCAGCTCAAGTCGAGAGCCATCTTTCAGGGTCAATACCATGTCGCCCCAACTGCCTAAACCACGCGGAACAGTGACAATTTTGGCAATTTCAGCATACACAATATCTGTACGAGTTTGCCCTCTCCAACCACCTGTGACGGTAATTCTTCGATTGGTGATTCTATATCGCGACCACAAAGCTCTGGTGATCGAAGCAATTCCTAAAGGAATTGTGATCACAAAAATACTCATCAGCAAGCTAATAATTAGATCACCAATGTGGGGTGCGCCTTCGTAGTAAACTTCCTCATTAACTGCCATGCTGAAAAACCTTCGCTTTCGCTAGTAGACTCTTTAGATCGTCACAAATTTCTTGATAACTGGGTTTGTCTTTCACAGTATTCACTGTTATAACAATTTGTAATCCGTCCCTTAATTGTGACAGAAGTTGACGAAAAATGGCGCGAAGTTGACGCTTAAATCGGTTACGGCTTACCGCCAACTTGCTAACTTTTTTGCTGACAACTATGCCTACCCTTGTCGTCAAGGGAATATTAATCTCAAAAAGAATCCGTAAGTTTAAGTATTTACCTCTATAGCGATCGCCACTGGTATATACTTTCGCGAAGTCTTCGCGCCGCCGCAGACGGTTTTGATTAGGAAGCACTAGAAATTAACAATTACTTTGCTAAAGCTGTGAATTAAATCTGGCAAGAGCGATTATACAGTTGTCAAGCGGACTCGACCTCTGCTGCGGCGCGCTCTGACAACGCGTCTACCTGTAGGAGTTTGCATTCTGGCGCGAAATCCAGAGGTGCGTTTCTTTTTGCGGACACTACCGCGTAGAGTGCGTTTGGTCATAACGGTTACTTATTTAATTTCAGATGATGTCATTTTTTCACAGGCTTCTGAGTATAACACTTGTGTTTAGACTATGTATAGTTTTACTGCCAAGTCATAGGTTTAAAATTATCATCATTGGCGATCGCCACACTTTCATCCGATAGCTTAATCACAAATAATTTCTCTCGATAAGCATAGTGATCTATACCTTGATTGATGCTCTAACAAGCTTATAGAGCATCAATCAAGGTTACTCAAGAAAAGTTTAACTTCGCTTCTGCTTAGGATACAAAAAGAAAGAGAAGGCTTAGCCCTCTCTTTCTTTTTGTATCCTAAGTTTAAAGTTCTTTCCAAAAATTAATATTTAACAGTAAGTCAATATTGAGATTAAATTGCCATGCATCAGACAAATTGGTAAGACACGGCTCAGCAAGTTAGCGAATGTACTCTTTCAAGACACTGTTGCGATTAGGATGGCGCAGCTTGCGGAGAGCTTTAGCTTCGATTTGGCGGATGCGTTCGCGGGTGACATTGAAAATTTGTCCGATTTCTTCAAGGGTCTTCATGCGCCCATCATCAAGCCCATAACGTAAGCGGAGGACATCACGTTCTCTGGGACTAAGGGTTCCCAGCACGCTTTCGAGGTCTTCGCGCAAAAGACTCTTGGCAACTTGATCATCAGGAGTTTCACCTTCGGACTCGATAAAGTCACCGAGGCGAGAGTCTTCTTCTTTACCAATGGGAGTTTCAAGAGAGATCGGTAACTGGGCAGATTTGGCAATAAACCGCAATTTTTCAATCGTCATCTCCATGCGAGTGGCGATTTCTTCTTCGGTTGGCTTGCGCCCCATTTCTTGAGAAAGTAACTTGGTAGTTTTTTTGATCCGCGAAATGGTTTCGTAGAGGTGGACGGGTAGACGGATAGTCCGAGACTGATCGGCGATCGCACGAGTAATCGCCTGACGAATCCACCATGTGGCATAAGTCGAAAATTTGTAACCTTTTTCGTGGTCAAATTTCTCGGCGGCACGGATCAAGCCTAAGCTGCCCTCTTGGATCAAATCTTGGAAAGACAAGCCACGATTCATATACTTTTTGGCGATCGATACCACCAGTCTTAGGTTGGACTGCACCATTTTGTCTTTGGCGCGGCGACCAGAGTGGAGACGTTTGCGAAACTCCCCTAGTGGCATATCCATTTTGACTGCCCAATCTGATTCTTTTACATCATCAGCATGGCATTCGGCTTCTGTCGCTAATTCTTCGCGCTTTAGTTCTAGTTCAAGAAGATCGGCAATTTTTCGAGCGAGTTCAATTTCTTCATCGGCTCTAAGTAGACGGATGCGCCCAATTTCTTGCAGGTAGAGGCGAATCGAGTCTTCGGTAAAATGCTTTTTCTTGGTTTGGCTAGCCCTTTTTTTGGTTGCAGCTCTTGATTTACCAGTTTTGTCGGGATCATCGTCACTGTCGGAATCCTCATCTGAGTCATCACTTAAGTCATCCTTGTCGATCTCATCATCTAAGTCGTCAAGGTCTTCTTCAATTTCTTCAATATTTTTGTCAAGTTTGCTAACTGGCAACTTGATTTCAATAGGTAGATCAATGGCTGCTTTGCTCATGCCAGATTCCTCAAATCCATACTCTCTAAAACTTTGTCTAGGGGGAATTACACCTAGATGATTGTAGCTTGCCAAACATAAAAATGGTGGTTTAAGCTATTTAGAATCATGAAAATACTCACTAACGAGTTTGTTCATAATTCTTACATTTAGGATTAGTTGTGTAATTCCAATTTATATCTAATCTATATATTTATAGCCTAACCATGTCAGCCGTAGTTGTGAAAAAATCTTGCATACTAAGAAGTCTAGGGCATACGATAATGCTCTCTAAAATATAGCGATCGCTATATCGAGTTGAAAAATAGATGAATTTAGATACCTCTAACAGATACATTTATTAAGTATTATTAATTTTTTGATTATGTTTAAGTTTAATAAAGTGTCTCTGGCTTCAATTGGTTTATATGTAGGCGGAATTCTTTTTTTAGTCGGATTTTGGGCTTACTCCAAAGGCAATTCCACTTTAAATTTGGTTGGTTTTTTCTATGGATTTCCAATTTTGTTAGGAGGATTTGCATTCAAATCTTCAGAAGTAACACCTGTACCTGTGATTGTTCCTGAATCCGAATCTGTTTTGGATTTACGAAAGTTGCAAGAAACTCCGACCCAAAAACAGTTGCGTAAAGATGTGACGCGTTATCGCTATGGTATCAAGGCTCATCTAGATGAAATTCTAGAAAAGCTGGGAATGAGTCCCACTGATGAGGAACGTCCTGTATTGGTTGGTATATATGAAGACATCTCTCTGGTTGATGAAACTAAGGGAGACTACTGCTTGGTTTTGCGATTTCAGTCACCTTTAATGGGCTTTGACTTTTGGCAACAAAAACAAGACAAACTAACGCGATTTTTTGGTCCAGGAATTTTGGCTACTGTAACTGAATTGGAAAATAAGGAAGTTGATTTGCGTTTAATCTCGCAGACTCCTCGGGAGTCATTGGTCTAGTGGCTCTAGTTTCCCTAGCAGCTTTGATCGCAGGCGCAAGATCAGGAGCGTTGGTAAGTTTTCCAACTGATACTGTGCCTGCTTTGGCAGTACGCCCCGATCGCCGTCACGATATTTTTAAGCTAAAGCAGCGATCGCCTGATAAGCCGTTAATTTTGATGGCGGCTAACTGGCAGGAACTGTTGCCGTTTCTAGATATAGAGAACGAGGCTCTGGAAAATTGGCAACAAGTCACTCAAAAATATTTTCCAGGAGCCTTGACTCTAGTTTTGCCAGCTAGCGATCGTGGCTGTCTGTTAAATCAAGGATTTAGAACCTTAGGGGTCAGAATTCCTGATAGCAAAATCGCGATCGCGATTTTGCAGCAAACAGGGGCGATGCTCACCACCAGTGCTAATAAAAGTAATCAGTCACCATTACGCCAAATGATCGAAATTGCCGAGAGTTTTCCGAATGTGTTGACTTTAGGTGAGGCAATAGATGTTGATGCGCGATCGGGTAGCGGCTTGCCTTCCACTGTGATCGAGTGGACTGCGGATGGTTGGCTAGTCCGCCGACAGGGCGCTGTAACCTATCTAGACTGATACTAACCAATCTCGTGAAAACTGCTCTAAATTAGCTGTGGTTAGTTCTTTTTCGAGCCACTGTAACGCCGTTATTTGACTAGGAAATTTTTGGCTGTCGTAGTCTTTAAAAACATCTAACAAAGAAATAGCGATCGCGCCTTGATCGGAAGCAAGCGACCAGCGTTGGAAAAACTGTTGCATGGTGGTCGCGGGCAAGTTTGATTGGAGTTTTTCTAGAGCAGTTACTTGACTTGGAAATTTATTGCGATCATAAACTTTGACGGCATCTGTAAGATTAATC
The DNA here is from genome assembly GCA_043743655.1 of Cyanobacteriota bacterium. Classification (GTDB taxonomy): domain Bacteria; phylum Cyanobacteriota; class Cyanobacteriia; order Pseudanabaenales; family Pseudanabaenaceae; genus Pseudanabaena. The sequence goes on from JAYTWB010000209.1 coordinate 6,461, forward strand.
AATGGCAAACCGCTTACGGGAGTTGCATTTGACTGAGGCGGCGTAGGGTTAGTAGATGGTAATCCTACCGTAGCGGTAAGATTTGCCCAATCTTGTCGGAATTGCGCGATCGCTTGTGGTAAAAGTTGAGTCTGCAACCACTGTAGAGCGAGGTTTTGGTTGAGCATTTGGCTGTTGTTATATTCACTAAATGCATTGGTTAAAGATGTGGCTGTGATTGATTGACCAGATGCAATTTGCCAACGTTGCCAAAATTGCTGCAATATTTCAGGTGAGATATTTGCTTGTAAATTGTTGAGTGCTGCGGTTTGGTTTGATAATTTGCCGCGACTGTAACTATTGGCTGCGTCAGCTAAACTGATCGCATTTGCGGGCGGGATAGGACTTGCCGTAGCGGTTGATGTGGGAACAAAGATCGAGGGTGGAGTTACTGTTGTTGCAGGAGTAGAGGTTGGTGCTGGCGGACGCACTATATCAATAACAATCACTGGCGCTTGAGAAGTAACATCAGCGATCGCGGGTGTTTGGAGCTTTTTCCATGTTTGTTCACCCACTTTGCCATCGATAGTTAAATCGTTAGCGCGTTGAAAAGCGGCAATTGCATCTCTTGTACTTGCCCCAAAGTCACCATCAATACGACCTTGATAATATCCTTTCACCTTTAAAAGTTGTTGCGCTTTAGTAACAGCTGCGCCTTGGGAGCCGGGTAATAGTGTTGGTAAAGAGTTTGGTGTTGGTAAAGAAGTTGCTGAAGAAGGAATAACCGCGCGAAGTGCTTTCCAACTAGAACTACCAACAATGCCATCAGTGGTTAATCCATTTGCTTTTTGAAGTTTCAGAACAGCATTTGTTGTCCCAATACCAAAATCGCCATCGATTTTACCGCTATAAAATCCCTTGGTTTGCAAAAGTTGTTGTAACTCAGCGACAGCACTACCCGTACTACCTTGTCTTAATATCGAGTCCATAATTAGCTCAGAGTAATAGCTCAAAATAATTAGTTAATAGACACAGCAATTCTCGCCGCTTCTACCTTTTGAGTTTGGTTAGAAATTTAGTTAGAAATAGAGTACACGAGCATCTAGTCCTTGCGATCGCAAGAAATGCTTAAGAGATTCGGCAGCATCACGATTGACATAACCTCCTGCATAGATATAGTCGCCACGCCCTGACTTAGCGATAAACGCATTAGGAATCGAACGTTGTACTTG
>JAYTWB010000210.1:0-11641 GCA_043743655.1 Cyanobacteriota bacterium
CAGGGACATTAGTTGATAAATCAGTTCTCGAAAAACTTTACGATCCCTTTGTGCATCTAGTTCGGAATGCCTTCGATCATGGTACTGAGTCAACTCAAGAGCGGCTTGAACTCGGTAAGCCTGTCATTGCTTCCATCGAGATTCGTGCTTACTATCGCGGCAACCAGACCTATATCGAAATCAAAGATGATGGTCATGGCATTAATCTCCAAAAAGTGAAGGATAAAGCGATCGCTGTCGGTTTACTAGAAAAAGCCCAAGCTAACCAAGTCACCAACGAAGATATCTATCAATTTCTATTTGCACCTAGCTTCTCAACCACTGAGGTTGTCTCGGAGATATCTGGTCGAGGCATGGGGCTATCGACTGTGCAAGAGCAAGTCCGAAGTCTCAAAGGCTCGATTGAAATCAAATCAGAACTCGGTCAAGGTACGACTTTTACGATTAAGTTGCCGCTGACTCTCAGCATTGCCAAGTTACTGATTTTTAGTATTCAAGATCGATTATTAGCGATCGCGATCGATACTTTACTAGGCATCGTCACTGTCGATGCAGATACAATTCAAATTATTCAAGGGCAAGAATTTTTCCGTCTTGAAGATCGCCTGATTCCTTTATATCCCACATCTATATTTGCTGACGGATATCCATTACCAAAACAGTCACTCGAAGCATTAAGTGGAGAATCATTTACTGAAGAAGATAAGACCACCTTACTACTATTCTCTGATGGTAATGAAATAGTCGCCCTAGGGATTGACCGCGTACTCAATGAACAGGAATTAGCGATTAAACCTTTCGGGAAAGCGATCGCGCCACCACCTTATTTCTACGGCTGTACAATTTTGGGCGATGGCACACTTGTTCCTGTACTAGATAGTTCAGCGCTGCTCTATCATAAGCAAACTGCAAAACTATCGCTACCCGCAGAGTCCGCTCTAACCCCTGATTTAGAGAAACCTAAGTCAATCCAAAGAAAAACTATCTTGATCGTCGATGACTCACTTACTACTCGCCAAGCGCTTTATTTGACTTTAGGGAAGTTTGGATATCAGGTTGTCCAAGCAGGAGATGGGCGCGAAGCGATCGAGCAACTCTCTAGATATCCTGACATTCAAGCCGTATTATGCGATGTGGAAATGCCGAATATGAATGGATTTGAATTTTTAACAGCTTGTCGCAAAGATCGCCGTTTTCTAAATGTACCAATTGTGATGTTAACTTCACGCAGTGGACAAAAGCATCGAGGAGTTGCCAAGATGCTTGGAGCTTCAGGATACCTAACTAAACCTTATTTAGAGCCAGAACTTATCCAAACTATTCAGGATTTGTTGAGTAGCTCAGCGTAATTAACAAACCCTGACTTGGTTTGCCTGCATAGCGGGCGAACCAAGCTTCTAGATTTTAAGAGCTACTTCGTGTAGATCGTAATTCTGGGCATTATTTGGGAAACTAATATTTAATTCATTAAATTTAATTTAAAATATCTAATTCAAAACTAACTACCATGCTAACTAATCAGAAAAAAGAGGAAAAGCTTAAATTTATCATCTTCTCAATGGGAAGTCTTAATTTAGCGATGGGGATTGATAGTGTAATTAGGATTATTCCCTTACCCACCATTCATCGAAGTGGCGATAAATTATTAGGGATAACTGTATACGAAGATCAAGAAGTCTTAGTAATCGACTTATATAAGCGCATCTACGGTAAAGAAATAAAAATCACCAACGGTTTCTTGGTGATTTTTGCAGGGCAATATAGTTTGTATGGTATTACGATCGCTTCTTTACCAAATATTCAAGATGTTCCTGTGCAGAGCTTACAACCAGTGCCAAAAGAATATCGCGATCGCGACACATTAGGAATTTCTAGTCACATGATGCAAGTCTCGATCAAAAAATCTGATCCTCAAACTGTATTTTTACTAGATGCTGATTTGTTACTAAAAATGGCGATCAAAGCTTAGAAGCTTAGGTTGCTCATGCACGGGCGACCTAAGCTTCTAAGCTTTAAGATTACAGATCAAGAACTAGAGCAAATTAAAAAATGCGGAATCGATTTCGTATCCTAGACTTTGGGTCATTTGTTGTAACTTTGCCGTGCTATGAATACCTCGTGATTTTAGCCAGAGAGAAATTACGAATATCTTCTGCATCACAAAAATCTCTAGGGCTTCAGGATTGTATTGCAGCACATAGCCATCACCTTCGCGCTTAAACTCATGTGGAACTAACATCGCTGCATAGCGACTGAGTTCTGATCGCCAATCGAGGAGATAGCTAAACCAAGGATAGGTAGCATCTAGACGTACAAACCAAAGACGAACTTCCGAGATTTCCGAAAGCTCGCGCGGATCACCATCTTCTTTATCCCATACAAGTTCTATTTGAACTGCGCGATCGCCTTCAGATATTTGATCCCAATTGGCTAATAGTTTTGCGATCGCAATCTTGGCAGGAGTTAGATCAAGGGATGTGATACAGGCTTGATTGATATAAATGACAGTAGACATTGCGGCTATTTTTTGGGTAGATTTTCGCGAGGATCGAAGGATTGAATTTCTAGCAACTGCTCGTATAATTCGCGTTCGCGATTGCTAGGATTTTTGGGAACCACGATCTGAATTTCTACATATTGATCGCCGAATGCCTTTACATCTTTTGGGAAGCCTTTTCCCGACAAGCGCAATTGCTGTCCAGACTTCACAGCAGGAGGAATTGTTAGTTTTACTAAACCGCTGAGGGTGGGAACTTCTACTTGGACACCCAAGACTGACTCACTCGGCGAAATTGGTAATTGACAACGAATATCTGAACCTTCGAGGCTAAAAAATGTATGCGGCTTGAGCGTGATTTTTAGATAGAGATCGCCACCTGAGGCACCTTGCCCTTTGAGCCTAATCCTTTGTCCAGATAGAACCCCCGCGGGCATATTTACTTCCAGCGATCGCCCATCCTCCAGACGGATGCGTTCGCGACCGCCGACATAGGCGCGTTCGAGTGGTAACTCTAATAAAGCTTCAGAATCACGCCGTGGGGTGGGGCGCGGTGGGGCTTGAGTGGTGGCGCGATAGGAAGATGAAGATGAGCCGCCTGTATCTTGGGCGCGTTCATTAGTCCGAAATTTACCTAATAATTGATCGACAAATTCTTGGAAGTCGTTGTATTGGCTAAAGTCCACATCTCCTGTGGAGCCGCGCTCGAAGTCGGGTGCATATTGTTCGCGTGCGGATGGAGGTCGTCCGCCCTGACCTTGAAATCCACCTTGTTTCCAATACTGTCCAAAGCGATCGTATTGTTGGCGCTTAGTGGTGTCAGAAAGGACTTCATAGGCTTCACCGATATCTTTAAAGCGCTCTTCGGCGGCTTTGTCTCCAGGGTTAAGATCGGGATGATATTTTCGCGCTAACCTGCGATAGGAGCGCTTAATTTCGTCAGCCGTGGATGTCTTCGGTATACCGAGAATTTCATAATAATTGCGAAAGTTTTGCATATTTCCCGAACTGCAAACAAGGAGATAATCTAGCTTACCTTATCGTTGCTGTGAGAAATCCTTGCGGGTTTGTCAAAAGCTATGGGTCAGATCCAGCTAGGTAACCACATTAACATGCGTAAATAGACCGAGGAGATCGGTAAACCGATATAAATTGGTAGCCAAAATAAGAAAGCGATCGCGATCGCCCCAAAAATCCCTGAACCGATCGCTTGTATTTCGGGCAATGGCGATCGCCACATCAGTGAGATACCCAGTGCCAGCGCGGCAAAGCCAAAAACTGAGGCGGGCATGTAGTGATACAGAAATATACAGCGCCGACTCAGGCTCCATGGCAACCAATGAGCCGCAAAACTGACTGTCACATAAAAGATAAGCCAAACTATTTGCGATCGCTCTTTAGGAAACATTTTAGTTAATATCTGCGGCGGAAACCTTAGTTTAGAAGCAACTAAAATCCCTAAACAAGCCAGTAAGGCGATCGCACTGAACCAATATAAAAATGGATTGCCCATCGCCAAAACAAACTGCACCATTCCTTGCGGGCGAACTTCAAAAAAGTAAGCAATCGGACGAATCAATAAAATCCAACTCCACCAAGGTGAGCAATATGGGTGGATTGGCTCAGTTTTGCCAACGCCTAGATTTTGATGAAAACCAATGATCTGACGATGTAATTCCCAAATATCACGTTCGGGATTAAGCATCAAATGCGGAATCCACTGCCCAAAATAGAAAGCGATCGGCAGAGCTATTAAGCCAATCACAATCTGTGACGCATTCAACATTTGACGATAGCGTGACCAAGCATAAGCCGCGATCGCGATCAGCCCAACAATATATGCTAAACCTGTCCACTTGACGCTGATTGATGCACCTAACATTAAACCTGTGGCGATTACCCAAAACCAACGTTGGCGCGATCGCTTTAGCGCCAGCACCATACATAACTGGCTCAGCATCCCAAATAGCAAAATGTAAATGTTGATTAAACCAAATCGCGACTCCACTAATAGCAATCCATCCATCGCCACAAACCAACCTGTCAGCCAAGCCCACCCACGGCGATCGCTCAACTGCCAAATAAACTCATAGGTGACGAGTGGCAAAAGTGAACCCGCGATCGCCGTCATGCAGCGATAACCAAAAGGCGCATAACCAAAAATCTTTATACCCAGCGCAATGATATATTTCGCCAGTGGCGGATGAGCGTCAAATAATGTTTCGCCACGCAAATAATTTTGAGCGAACTTAGAATAATAAACTTCATCAAAAACAATATCAGCTGTGCCTTCTAAGTTCCAAAATCGTGTACCAAATGCCACTAATGCGATCGCCATTACCCCAAATACTGGATGCTCTGATAGCCAAGTCAGGCGATCGGCTAAGCGAGAAAGGGGCGTAATAATTATTTTCTCTCTCCAATTGCCCATTTAATAAGTTCCATGTAACATCAATTAAAAACTAAAACCCAGAAACATGGATCGCCCGCTATGCAATCCATGCTTCTGGGTTTTCAGGAGCGCTATTTGCCAGCCTTGACTTGCGCGACTAGCTCTTCCAAATCCTTAACAGTTGGCGCTCCAGACAAAAATATCCCATTCACCACAAACGAAGGTGTACCTCTTACTCCCAGAGACTTACCAAGTTCAAAGTCTTTTTTAATAGCTGCCTTTGCTTCTGGACTTTGGCGATCGCGGTTAAATCTCTCAATATCAAGTTTGAGATTATTTGCGAGTTCAAGATAAAACTCTTCCCCAAGCTTACTTTGCTGCTCAAATAGAGCGTCATGATACTCCCAAAACTTACCCTGCTGTGTCGCCGCCCAAGCCGCAAGAGCCGCAGGTTCAGCTTGTTGATGAATCTCTGTAAGCGGAAAATGCTTAAATACCAAAGTCACATCACCCTGATTTCTGGTCATAAATTCTTTTACAACCACCTGAGCCTTAGCACAATAAGGACATTGAAAATCAGAGAACTCCGCCACAATAATTTTTTGGCTAGACGAACCTGTCACAGGTGAATTGCGAAGTAGCAAACGCGGCTCTTGGCGGATTTGCGATAACACCTTATCGCGTAACTGTTCTTCTTGTTGAGCCTGCGATCTTTGATAAGACTGCACTGAGTCTAAAATCACTTGGGGATTCTTACGGATAATCTCTAAAACTTTATTCTCAAATTGAGCATCGGAGAGTTGGGCATTTGCCGATTGTCCTGAAGAAGCACAACTCGTAACGATCAGTAAGAGTGCAACTAAAGCGGATAGTAAATAAGGTTGGAGGCGCATTGTAAAAATATCAAGAGTAGAAGGTTGACATCAAAACCAGAGATCAGGAGCGCGCAACGCGCGCTCCTGATCTCTGGCTTTAGTTAGTGACTAATGACTATAAATATACTGTAACTTCAGATGCTCAGACATCCTTGCAAAAAGCTTGTCTTCTGTAAATGGTTTACATACAAATCCATCAAATCCATACAGATATAAATCTTCTTCTCTGAAATCAACTAAGCTTGCCGTTAATGCGATAATTTTTACTTTCTGAGATGCTGATATCCCTCTCTCAGACTCAATCCCTCTAATCGCTGATGTTGCTTCATGACCATTTAAGATCGGCATCCTTACATCCATCCAAATTAAATGCGGTGACCAAGACTGCCAAACGGCGATCGCCTCTTGACCATTACTAACTTCGCGCACTTCAAAACCCAGAGGCAACAAAATTCTGGTTAGTAGTTGCCGATTTAAACGAACATCTTCCGCGATTAAGATGCGATAAGTTGGTTGGTCTTTCTCAATTCCAATAACGCGATTTGTTGATTTAATCGGTGCATCCTTGGAAAATAAATTCAAAGATTTAATGGGGATCGTGAACCTAAAAGTAGAACCTGATCCAACTTTGCTAGTGACAGACATCTGACCACCCATTAGCTTTATATAGTTGTAACTAATCGATAAACCTAAGCCAGTACCTTCTTGCGATCGCCTACCCGAATCTGTCTGCACAAAAGGCTGAAACAAAGTTGGTATTTCTAATTCGGAAATGCCTAAACCAGTATCTTCCACTTCAAAACAAAGACATTGATAATTCTCCGATGATTCTTGATCTATTTGTTGATTTAGTTGATCTATTAGCTGCAAGTCTTCAGGAAAGACACGGATATAAATATGTCCTGCATCGGTAAATTTAATTGCATTGCTAATCAAATTAATTAAGATTTGCCGCAATTTACCTTCATCTAAATAGATATATTCAGGGCTATCTGGATGAATATTAAAATCGAATAATAATTTTTTCTCATCTGCTTTTAACGCTAACATGTCCTTCGCCGTATCAACGATGTCATAGAGATAGCATTCTCTCTCTCTCAAAAGTACACCTCCAGCCTCCAGTCTTGACATTTCCAAAATGTCGTTAATCATGCTTAAGAGATGATTTCCACTATTACAGATCGTTTGTAAATCATTCTGGTGCTGCTCATTTAACTCTTGGTCGTAAAGCATAAGCTGCGCAAAGCCAAGAATCGCGTTGAGAGGGGTTCTTAATTCGTGGCTCATATTTGCTAAAAATGCTGCTTTAGAAAGACTTGCTGCCTCTGCAATCTCTTTAGCTTCATTTAGTTCACAAGTACGTTGTTCCACACGATGTTCTAATAGACTTGCTTGTTGTCTTAGCTGCTCTTCACTTTCACGCATCGCTTCGACTGCGCGATTGTACTGCTCATATTCGATTACATCACCATGCTCAGTTGCTGTTGACAGCATGATTTCCAGATCGTTTTTATCGCGATAGACGATTTCTAAAATTGATTGCAAGGTGGCTTGTGCCATTTTGCGTTCAATGATCTCACCTTTTAACTTTTTATTAACTTCTAATAGCTCGTCTTCAACTAGATCGCCATGTTCCACTGCGGTCAACAAAGAGTTTTCTAGATCGCAGTTTTCCATTTGAAGTCGGCTGATTTCCATGCGGAGACTTTTGACTTCTTGCTGAAGCGTATGTAAGTCTTTCACAGATATATGTTCAAATATATGTTCAGAAATTTTGGTGTCGTTCATGTAGTCAAGCTTTTTGTAGCACTGTAAATTGTTACAAATATCAAAAACACGATTTGATGATTGTATTAATTTAAACATAACTACTTAGTTTTGCGTGAATTTATAATTAGGCATATCTAATTAGGCACAGCAAGCATCTCGAATATCTGCCATGCCTACACCGCTCCCCGCCGATATAAAACACCCAGAAATTTCTGAAAATGCTGTAATTATAAAAAAGTTTGACGAACGTTGATAGATGTGGTAAGTTGCGCTACGCTACTAATCCAAATTGCTTAAGTAGATAGTTATTTGATCTCCATGAGTTACCAATCCCAGACATACGCGATCGCTAGTCATCAAGAAGATTTAGAGCAGCACCTGCTGGAATCTTCTCTGGTAGATCGTGAACAATTAGCAGTTGCTAAACGTTGGCAAGCGCGCCAAGAAGGACCCTTGCTAATGATTTTATTGCAGCTTAGTTTTATTGATTTACAGCAGTTTAGTGGCTTACTTGATTGGTCTGGCGATTGGTCTAGAATGGACTCTAGCCACCGCTTACTGGGGGGATAAGAGCCACCTCATCACCATCTTCTAGAACAGTGTACGGTTCCGCAAAGCTACGATTAATTGCATAGCGGGTCAGCGATCGCCATTGCTCAAGTTGTGGTTTTTGACTGACTAGGCGATCGAATATTTGTGATACGAGCGCACCTGACTCAAGCGTGATTTGTATCTGATCAGTGGCAAATACTTCCTGAAAGATTGCAAATAGCTTAACGGTGACTTGTATATCTCTAATATCTCTACTCATTTTCGGCATTTTCATAAGCGGCAATGATGCTATGGACTAGAGGATGACGGACGACATCAGACTTATCAAATAAGTTGAAAGAAACACCGTGAACGCCCTGCAAAATATTCATGGCGACGATCAGACCAGATTTTTGATGACGCGGTAAATCGATTTGAGTAATATCGCCTGTGACCACCATTCGTGATTTAAACCCGATGCGCGTCAAGACCATTTTCATCTGCACCGCCGTTGTGTTTTGAGCTTCATCGACAATGATAAAAGCATTACTAAGTGTCCGTCCACGCATATAAGCAAGTGGTGCGACTTCGATAATGCCGCGCTCCATTAGCTGTGGCACTTTGTCCGCGCCGATCATTTCGTTCATTGCGTCATAGAGTGGACGCAAGTAGGGATCGATTTTTTGCTGCAAGTCTCCTGGCAGGAATCCGAGATTTTCACCTGCTTCAACGGCGGGACGGGTGAGGATAATCTTTTCAAATTTACCGCTTTGTAAAGCACTCACAGCGGCGACGGCAGCGAGGTATGTTTTGCCAGTACCTGCAGGACCAACTCCAAAAATTAAATCGTGGTTTTCCATCGCTTGGACATATTGCTGCTGGCGATAGGTGCGCGGCTGGATTGCGTCACCTCGGCGATTGCGTGAAATGGGAGTGCGATCGCGCCATTCGCTAGAACGTTCTTCCGCGATCGCTTGACGAGCGGCATAGATATCTACCGCGGCGATCGTTTTTTCATTTGACCAAAGCGGCTTGAGGGCGTTAATCACCTGTTCGCATAAGTTGATTTGCTTAGCATTGCCATCGATCAAGAGGTCTTGCCCCCGCAAGACTAGCCGTACACCTGTCTCTTCAGCAAGTAGTTTTAGATTTTCCTCGCGTGTCCCCGCGAGAGCGATCGCACTACTCGGAGTGGGTAGACTAAAAATGTACGGTTCGATGCGGGGAGTAACCATTAAGTTAGTAGTAGTGAGTTAGTAGTTGTGATTTCTAAAGGATTATTTGACAAGATTCTCAGCGCCACTGATCACCCGCGCCGACAAAATTTTGTCACCCAACCTTAGTTTATCCAAAGTCTCCTTGCCATCGGTGACATAACCAAAAACTGTGTAGTTGCCATCTAGCAAATTTAAGCCAGCAGGAGTTAAATCTGACTCAAATAAGTAGATAAAAAACTGCGATGAACCCGCATTTCCATCTTCATTTGGATGTGCCATCGCCACTGTCCCAAAAGCTGCAAAAGGTAGAACTGGCAATGTTCCCGACATACCCATCTCTTCAAAAGTTTTGCCATATGTGGGAGACTTTTGATCGGGTAGTCTCACTTCTATGGGGACTGTGCGATATTTGCCTGTAGCAGGATCAACATAACCATCGAGTTCCCCATCGGGATCACCTGTCTGGAGATAATAATTTTCGTCTGCTCTTGTAAAAGTCAGCCCATCATAAAAGCCCTTTTGGACAAGATCGACAAATTGACCTGCATTGACTGGGGCGTTGTAGCCATCAATAGTAATGGTTGCATTGCCTCTTTCGGTGGATAGCTCGACTAGGGCGCGACCTTTGAGTTGAGGCAAGCCAGCATATTTTGCAGGAACTTCAAAGGGAAAAGCTTTAATCAAGTCAGCTTCCACTAACCCAATATAATCTAAGGCTTTTTCCGATAAGGCTTTAACGCTGTTGCGATCTTTAATCGTGATCGCTTCTTGTAGTGGTACAAGTGCTGTGCCTAAACTGGTCAAATGTTCTGTTACTAAGGCTTGGCGATCGCTAGCAACTTCAGAGATTAGTTGCGTCTGATTTTGAGTTAAGGTCTGAGCAACAATTTCGATATCTCTTTTGAGGTTTTTCCATCGCTTCAGATTAGCTTGACGGGGCATCTGCTCCAAAGTAAGCTGCATATCGCGCAATGTTTCATTATCAATTGGCAGCGCATTTCGCAAAATGATCTTGGCATCTTTAATCGCACTCTTAGTCGGCAATGCTGCCATGACTGGTTGTGGTGCGATCGCGAGTAAAATTATTAAGAAAGTGAAAAAGCAGGCGGCAAAAAGTGTCAAGCTCTTTAACCACCAAGCTCTATAAGGAATATGATTTAAATTAAGATTTAACATTGCACCCAAAACTAAACTAGCCATTTAAAATGCTATTGCATTTTGTTGCTCTAAAAGACATTTTGAATAATTACGCTCTCTTAGACTAAGTAAATAGACTAAGCAAAAGCTTAATTATTGTTTTGATTGTTTTTGCTAAACTGCATCATCTTGTGCGATCGCCTCACTATGGAACAAAACTCATCACCGTTACAAAATATATTCTCTTGGGTCAAAAATACTCCTGAGCGCTCAGTTGATGAGGCTTTTGAAGCAGCTGTCAATATCAAGCAGATTGAGGAAGAACACTTCAATGGCAATAAAATCGCCAACGATGGCAGTTTTGGTAGCAGTGTATTTAGTGTGTTTGAGATCAAGCTTCAAAAATATCTCAGAATTATTAATATTCGCCTAAATTTTTATAAAATAAGTGCCGCATTACCGTATTTGCAGCCCCAAAATTCGAGTAACCAAGCAAATATAGCGATCGCAAAATATACCCCCAACAATCAGAGTCTCGATCCTGTCAGTAATGGACAATTATCAGCAAATCAACTGGGTGGCAATAGTCGCAGATTTTCTATTTATCAGAAACTCGCATTTATCGACTACACCCTAGAGAAATATAACGAACTAAGCGATCACCCTCGCACTATTGATATTGCCGCTAATTCTCCAGTTAGCAACAACTCTTCCACGGATAGAAAACTCTCAGAAGAAGAAAGAGAGCCTGATGAGAAGTTTCAGCTTTTTAACAATAGCAAACCCAAAAATAACAATAGACGCATCCAAAAGCCTCTCACGCCAATCGAAAAAAGTATTTTGCCTGGTTCACTGTTTAAAGCCTTTGATCGCGTCAAACGTAATCTCAGTGGCTCATACGTTGACTATGAAAAAGACCTTGTTGAAGAATTAAGGCAGTCTAGAAAACGCATTAATCAAGCCTTGCGCTATATCATTATTCTCGTAGTAGCTGTAATCTCAGTTCAGTTTTTATCAAAAGCATTAATCTTTAGTCCGATGATTAATAGCTTTGTTGATCCTAATAATATGACTGTCAAGTTTAGTCCTGCGATTGAGGAAAAAGCTTTTAAAGCACTGCAATCAGCCAAAGAAAAGATTGAGTTTGATTACTTGATCAAATCGATTATGTTAGAGCGATCGCGTGCTAATCAAGAACCTGTGAAAACTGAACAAAAGGCTG
>JAYTWB010000211.1:0-7011 GCA_043743655.1 Cyanobacteriota bacterium
CGATGCCAAGCTTAATATTAAAAGAAAGAAAGGGCGATAGAAAAATGTTTCTATCGCCCTTTCTTTCTTTTAATATTAAGCACTATTCTTAATCCTAGCCTTATGAAATTATGAAATATTGTCAGTTAGTCACAAGTTGTATCTTAGCTATAGTACTTTTTCTAATGCCGCTGCCCGCTCATGCTGCTAGCTCTTCAAGCGTCACTCGATCGATTCTAAATGAAGCAGGTGGTGAAGATTTTTCTGGACAAATTTTAATTCGGGCAGAATTTACTAACGCCACCTTTAAAAACACTAATTTTAGTAATGCTGATTTGAGAGGTGCGCTTTTTAATGGGGTTTTATTAGACGGGGCTAATTTACACGGGATAGACTTTGGGTCAGGTATTGCCTATGTCTCTAGATTCAAAGATGTTGATTTAAGTGATGCAATCCTAGTTGATACAAACATGTTGCGATCAACATTTGATAATGTTGATGTGACGGGAGCTGATTTTACCAATGCACTTCTAGATATGCAGCAAGTAAAGAAAATCTGTATCAAGGCTTCTGGAATAAATTCTAAAACTGGTGTTGATACTCGTGAGTCTTTAGCTTGTATCTAAAATAGCAGTCGCAAATCAACTCCTCTTTTTATTTTATTCTAGAGGTTCGACTGATACCCCACGAATAATACGAGACAATTCAGACTTTTCGTCCACAGATACCCTCGTTGGAGAACCACTTAAAATACGTTCAAATCCTTGGAATGAATCTTTAATTTGTGCGCCTTGGTCGGTGATGATATACTCGCGAATGCGGCTGTCATGACGTGAACCACGCATTTTGAAGACATTGACAGCACGAGACATCTGTCCACGAATCTCTACATATTGCAAGAGGATGATTGTGTCAGTAATTGTCGAAATGTGTGATTCGGTAATTGAATGTGAACCCATAAATTGATCGGTTGTATTCGTAAACAAGCCAGTGATTTCTTCTTGCTTGACATAGCCAGTCAAACCGATTACAAACTGGCGGAAAGTATTATTACTTACGCCTCTAGCGAGTGCAGATAGGGAGTCTATCGCTATTCGAGATGGTTTAAAAGACTCAATTTCAGACTTAATCACTTGCAAATGATCTTCTAAGCCAGAAGATTCGGGATAAACGCAGATGATTTTTAATAAGCCTGAACTTTCCCACTTATCAAAATCAGTTCCCCAAGATGATGCGTTGCGAGTAAGTTGTTGTCGCGACTCTTCATAGGCAAATAAAATTGCTCTTTCTCCACTTTCACAACCATTTTCAATAAACTTACTCACCATCAGGGTCTTACCAGTACCTGTTGCACCTGTGGTCAAGATAATCGAATCTTTAAAATATCCACCACCACACATTTCATCAAGCGTAGCAATACCAGATGAGACTCTGGTATTGGAAGATTTTTGGGTAAGACGCATTGCTCCTAATGGAAATATATTGATACCTTTGCTGGTCATCGTAAAAGGAAATTCGCCTTTCATGTGGGTTGTACCACGAAGTTTAAGAATTTCGGCAGTACGATGGCGGCGCTCTCCATCTAATACATTTCTTAAGATGATTACATTGTCTGATACAAACTCTTCTACTCCAAATCTTGCTACGGGACCATATTCTAACTCGCGCTCAGTGGTCATAACTGTGGTTACGCCGAGAGATTTCAGGCGCGCGATAATACGGAAAATTTCGCGTCGAACTAGACCTAAAGAATCGTATTGCTGAAAGATAGCGGTCATCGAGTCAATCGATATTCGCTTCGCTTTGTATTTGATAATTGCGTATTGAATGCGTTCTATCAGGGCGGATAGATCAAAATCGCCGACTACTTCTTGACCTTCGGGATCAGGTGAGGCATCAAGGATAAATAATCTGCCTTGATCAATTAGTTCCTGCAAGTCCCAGTTAAAGCTGTAGGCATTTTTGATAATGTCAGACGGTGATTCTTCAAAAGTAACAAATACGCCGTGTTCGTCTAGTCCAGTGATGCCGTTATAGAGAAACTGCATGGAGAGAAGAGTTTTGCCAGTGCCAGAAGTGCCGCTTACTAGAGTTGAGCGTCCTTTTGGTAGCCCACCATGGGTGATATCATCTAGTCCTTCGATCATAGTGCGTAATTTTTGTACACCTAGCTCTTGTTTTTTGATGTCATTGTTGTTGTCGATAGATGAGCTAGTCATTGCCGATTAATTCCTCATATAGTAAATCTAGTCCAATTAACACTTTCTCACGATCAGAAAGATCGCCGATAATTTTTCTGACAGGCGGCGGTAAAACTTTAGCTAATGTGGGAGTAGCTAATATTTTGTCTTCTTCAGCGAGTTGTGGATTTTTTAATACATCGATGACTTTTAATGTATAAACTCCTTGAAATTCTTTTTCAAGAATATCGTTGAGCATTTTCAGCGCTCGTACTGAGTTTGGCGTATTACCTGCGACATATAGTTTAAGGACGTATGTTTTACGAATCATTTCATTAATTTTGCGTGTTTCGGCTATTTGTAACTTATCTTTTAAATTTCTGTAGACTAAACTTTTACATTTGCTCTCTCGTAAAGATTATTTTAAACTGTCCTGTGGTCTGGGTATAGAGCGTCGATATAGCTCACAGAGGTGGGCGATCATGTCAATCAAGGTGATGCGATAATCTAGTAAGATTTCATCGTTCCGCCCTTCTAGTCTCAGTTGTTTAGCAAAGTCATCCATTAGTTCCATGTGCATTTCGAGGACTTGTGAAACTGAAATGTCTGCAAAGAAGGAAAGGTTTACAAATTCATCGATTTTTTGGTTTAGGTCATCATTTTTTTCTAAAAAGTACTCTAGTACGATTGAGCGATATATATTCTTTAGTTTACTGAGGTACTCTTTTCTATCATCGGTAGATAGGTTACGCAGGAACAGCCGTGAGTCGCGTTTGTAATATACTCCTAAATATCCCAAGCGCTCATTGAGTTTTTCAGATAGTCTCTGTTGTTGCACACTTAAGGATTCGGAAAATGTAGTGTGAGGAATGTTGACGTAGACCTGATGTCTGACTTGTGGAGAAATTTTGATAAAGGTGGCGATCGCTTGATCGATAATAGTTGGTAGATCGTGGAGTTGATCAAGGCTAATACTGATACTGGCTCTATAAAAGTCTTTCGATTCGGATTGTTCATGATGAGGTTCACTGTTTTCATAAAGATCTTCTAGAACTAGGATGGTAGGTATGAAGATATCTAACGCTCCAAGATGATCGACTATAGTCTCAGCATCTCTAAATATAACTAGACAGTCTTGCGCGATTGGAGATTTTGTTAGTAAATTTACAAGTATTTCTAAATCCGAAATAATTGTGACGGTGTATCGATTCTCTGGTAAGAATGTGGAAAGAGTAGATTCAATTTGGCTGCTTTTGGTTTTTGCCACCAAGCAACATACTTGCAAATTGGACAAGATAGGCACAGGTTATTGGTGGTTTAAATGACTTGGATTTTATCTTAATCTTTATTTTCGCACTTAAATAGCAAAATCATGTGAGATTGATGATTGCGCTATGAAAAAATTATGGGTTGTTGTTAAAAAGGGTCTCAATATATGGACTCCCTGATCTTAAACCAGTCTTTAGAGACATATGGGCAGACTAATGTGGCAATTTGCGGACTAGTTGCTAAAGTTTCTGAACCGTTAAATTTGCTTAGAAAAGGATGGTCTCATGTTGTGGTGTTAAATCAACATGATCAGCCACAAGGATTGTTTGATGCACGATGTTTGTTAAATTGGCAATCTGAGTCAGATTGCTGTGTGTTTGTTGCGCCCTCTATTTTTCTCCAAGATATTGACCTTGAGCCGCTACCTATAATTTCTAGCACAACAACAATTGCTGATTTTTTGCAAAGAATTTCACAATATCGACATTCGGCTGCAACTTGGGCTTTGGTGAATGAACAGGGCAAATTTATCGCCATCTTGGAGGTTTCGAGCTTGTTGCGATCGCTTATGAAATCGCAGCAGACAAAAGAACCGACCATGATTGAGCTTTTGCTGCCTTTTATTTACCAATTACCTTTACCTGTAATGGTTAGCGAGCAAGGTGGTGAGATTGTGGTTATGAATTCAGCGTGGCGTAATAGTATTGATGGGAGCTTACCGACTAGCTCTGGGAATAGTATTGAAAATTATCAATTCTGTACTACTGATGGCGAATCATTTACTTGGCAAGTAATTAGTAAGCCACTAGAAGGGGATGTGCAAGGTCTAGAAATGGCGATCGCTTACGATATTACTGCTCAAAAAAATCTTGCTCAAGAGATATCAGGACTTAGTCGGATTAAAGATGAATTTTTGACCTGTATTAATCATGAATTAAAAACACCATTGACTTCCGTTATTGGTATGGCTAGCCTACTAAACAACAGCACTTTTGGAGAGCTTAATGATCGCCAAAGTCGCTATGTAAAGATGATTCATCAAAGTGGCAAACAATTAGTTTCAATTATTGATAATATTTTCGACTTAGCTAAAGCAGAAGTAGAACAATTAGAAATATATATTGAGACTATCTCTGTAAGAGATGTCTGCCAACAAAGTATTCAACAGGTTAGTAAATTAGTTCATCAAGATTCTACGATTTTTCGTAACTATAATTTTGAAGAAGGCTGGGAACCTCATATCCATCTGGATATTGATCCTACCGTTCAAACAATTGAAGCTGATGAATTTAGATTGCAGCAAATGTTAGTAAATTTACTTTCTAATGCTTTTAAATTTAGCGGATCATTAGAATTGGTTGATGATTTGCCGCCTGTAGTTCCACAAGTTGGGATCATGGTGCGTTGGTGGGAGGGTTGGCTAGCTCTGACTGTATGGGATCAAGGGATTGGTATTCCCGAAGAAAAGCAATGTTTGGTGTTTCAAAAATTTCAACAGGTTGAAAATGACTTGACTCGCCGCTTTGAAGGAACTGGGTCTAGCTTATTACTGACTAGGCATTTAGCTAGGTTGCATGGTGGTGATATTACTTTTGTTTCGCAGGTGGGAGTGGGTAGTCAGTTTACGATTTTGCTGCCTCCTGAGTCTAATTCGCTAACAGTAGGAATTGATATTAGTCATAGTCGTTTGGTATTGATTGTGGAAACTTCGACTGATGCAGTGGATTGGTTAAGAAATACGCTCTCGGAGTTGGAGTACCAAGTAGTAGTTGCGCGATCGGGGACTGAAGCATTAGAAAAAGCAAGGCGGTTACAACCTTGTTTAATTTTGTTGAGTCCAGATTTACCAATGTTGTCGGGTTGGGATGTTCTTGCGTTGCTCAAAGGCGATCCTGTGACGCAGCATATTCGGATGGTGATCATGAAACCTGCTAATACACCTGTAATTAGCGCTCATCAAGCTGATGGAATTTTGCTTAAGCCAATTAAAGTTGCAGAATTAAGTGTTTTTCTGCCTTACTATTCGGCTACTCCAAAATCTTTCAAATTTCTATATCTTAATCAAAACATCAAAGATGTCGTCATTAATTTGCTCCAAGACCTCGGGCATTGCTTGATCGAGGCTGATGATTTATTTCAAGGTGATGTATTGTCAAAAATCTGGCTGCCAGATTTATTGTTGCTTGATGGTGATGATAAGTTTTTGTTAAAACATCTTGAAAACATTAGTAAGTTGCATGTACTTTCAAGTTTACCGATCTTGATAATTACCCGATCGGCGATCGCGGAAATTAATTGGCTCAAAAGTCGATTTACAAAATTGAGTTTGCATGATTGTGTAGGAATAGACTTAGATCATTTAGATACAAATCGCTCTCAGGTTTTGCTGGCTCTACATCAATCAATCAATATTGCCTTATGTTATGCAACGTCTTCCGCTGAATAACTTTTAGATTTTGTTGGATTCTAGGTGTTATGGCAGTTGATTGGAACTTTAAACAAGATTTAGTATCAAGCATTAATATAAATAACAGGTAAATGATTTGAAAAGATTATATTGTGAATAAATTCATAGTTGTCATCCAAATATTAATTGCATTGATCTAATTTTAAGGAGCATCAACCATTATGAATCATGAGAGTAATTCCTTAAATGTTGAAATTATCCAAGATATCCAGCCCAGTTGGCAACTAGAGACAGATGCTCAAGAGTTAGAACTTACTATTGCTCAATTATTAGAACGTTGTAAGGACAAAGGGCGTAACCAACTTGCGCCTGAAATTACACGCGCGGTTATGTCCAAAATGTTTAAGGCTAATCAACGGTTGCTCAAAGCACAAGCTGATTTACTAAATGTTCAAGTAGCTTTGCGTGATGCTAATGAACTTTTAGAAGGACGAATTGAACATCGGACTATCCAGTTACAAAAAACCATCCAGCATTTACAAACTGAAGCGGATGAGCGGAAACAAGCAGAAATACTCTTAAGAGAAAGTCAGCAAAGATTTTCGGCGATCGCTGATAATATTCCAGGTGTTGTTTATCGGGCTGTTTTACAGGCTAATGGCGAAGTCTCGATGCCCTATATTAGTCCCCGCACTCAAGAAATATTTGGTATATCTGTCGAAGATTTTTCTGAGCATTTGGAGTGGGTATTTGACATGGCTCATCCTGAAGACCGAGCTGAACTAAATGCGATCGTCCAAAATTCTGCTGAAGAACTTATTTTTTTTGAACACGAATATCGTGTTTCTAGTCTGTTTGAAAAAGTTAAATGGGTGCGAATTATTTCTCAACCGCATCGTCATGAAAATGGCGATACCATTTGGGATGGAGTGATTATTGATATCAGCCATCAGAAAGAGATTGAAGAATCTCTGCGAACTGAGCAAGAAAAGTCTGAAAATTTATTACTCAATATTTTGCCACAAGCGATTGTGCAGCAATTGAAAATTGGTAATAATGCGATCGCTTCACGCTCAGAAAATGTCACAATTTTGTTTGCTGATATCGTGGATTTTACATCTGTTTCGACCCGCATTTCTCCTAACGAGTTAGTAAATATGCTGAATGGGATTTTCT
>JAYTWB010000212.1:0-4623 GCA_043743655.1 Cyanobacteriota bacterium
CTCAAGAAAAGCTCAAAGAGATTAACCATGCAAGAGATAGTTTGCGGAATGCTGTTGAGCAAAGAGAAGTAAGCTCACAACCTAAGTATTCAACTCAGAATACTAACCAAAATAATAATCAAAACAATCGGCAATATCATCCTCGTCAAAGTAAGTATCAATCTCAGCAGCAAGCTCCAGAACATCCTTCGGAACGTTATTATCGAGCTTCTCAATCCTCTTATCAGTCGCGCCAGCAAGCCAATAAACAAACAAATTATCAATCCGACCCACGCAGTACCTCACCGCGATCTGCACCAAAGCCCGATCTAAGCGGTGCTGATTTGAGTGGTGCAAATTTGCGAGAAAAATATTTGGAAGGCAGGAATCTGAGTAAGGCAAATCTCAGTAATGCTGATTTGACTGATGCTTTTCTACACCGTGTCAATTTGCAAGAGGCTAATTTGCAAGGGGCTAATCTATTTCGCGCTAATTTGTTTCAAGCTAATTTGCAAAATGCTGATCTGCGCGGCGCTAATTTAATTGGTGCTGATCTGAGCGGTGCTGATTTAAGTGGCGCAAATTTGAGTGGTGCAAAAGTTGGCTTTGGCGAAAAGATTATGGTCAAACTAACCAGTGTCAATCTTAAGGGAGCAACGATGCCCAACGGCTCTATTCATTCTTAAAAGATTGCGATCGCTTGTTTACTCCCAAAACAAAATTAGCAAACAAATAAAAATAGCGGGCATCGCCAAGTGTTAGTTAGCAATCCACGCTATAGAGGAATTATCCGAGACATTTCATCACAGTAGCGACAAAAAATTGTGTAAACATCAGCAAAATTGCTGGACTTATGCCCACTATTTTCTTTTTGGAGGTCGCGATCGCCGACTAACAATCAGACTCTATTCACTTTTTTTACTAAAAACATAAGATTTTATTTATCTTTTGGCTGCGAGAATTTAATATTTGCTTAATGTTTACTTAATCTTTTGCAACTTGAGCTTAGGATGACAGGCTTAAATTGCGAAATACAAAATACCTCAAACAACTAAGGACTATGGGTTGTAAGTATCGATCCCTAAACTAATTAGAGACTACGCGAACATAGTTAACAGGGCGCTGGTTATCAAAATTTTAACTGAATTTTTTTGTCAAATTAGATACTAATATTTTTATCTCTTTCTCAAGGATGATTTATGATCCCCACTAATATCGTAGTTTAAAAAATGATCATCATATTTAAGTGATTTTAAGTCTATATACAAAGCTTAAACCCATTGACAAATTGTTGGTTTAGTATCTTACTTATTTCTATTTTTAAATAAGCTTTTCTCCGCTTTACTGCTTAACAAATATTCTTGTTGCTTAACATCTAAATACATGTCTACATTATCTACACTATGGGCGGTCTCATTGAGTTCGCTCATTTCTAGTTCGTCCTCACCAATGTTTTTGAGTGATAATTTTACGGAAAAAACTAACTATGATCCCGATCTAACTCATCAAGAAAAGTCTTTGACTTACAAGAATTTATCTACAACTACCCAACCTCGATATGCGATCGAATTTTATGTAAAAGCTGCTGACAAATGGACGATAATGATCAATCAACAGCCAGTATTTTTGGTTAAAGATTTTTCTGAGGCAGCGATCGCCACAACTAAGCTGGCGATGATTATGAATGCTCCTGACTTTGACCCCAACTGCCTTGAGCCGATAGTAACAAATGGCGAATATGTTGGTAAATATAAAAATGACATCTTGTTTAAAATCCCCAAATCAGGAGTTGTCAACCCTTCATTAAACCTAACTCAATGGATTAATAATTTGCGAGTTGCGGCAGGCGCTGAGCCTCTGACTCTGGTAGAAGCCCAAAAACAAATGTATCAATTGGCTATGACTGGTGAACAAATTAGCGGAATCGCCTCATGGTATGGTCCTTATTTTCAAGGTAGGCAGACTGCATCAGGTGAGCAATTTGAACAGCAAGATTTTACGGCTGCTCATCCCAGTTTGCCTTTTAACACCTATCTCAACGTTACTAATCAGCAAAATGGTAAGTCTGTGGTCGTGAGAATCAATGATCGTGGTCCTTATGTTGGCGATCGCAATCTTGATTTATCTCATGCAGCAGCGATCGCACTTAGTAGCGATGAAGCTGGCGTTGTCGCAATCACCGCCACGATATTAAGACCTGTTTATTAGTTAGCGTAGATTTTCTGTGCGTGTGCCGATATCAAGAAACTGAATTAGCTTGACAGGATCAGCATTAAACATAAAAGCTCGCGCGTCAGGGGCGATTTTATAGCCTTCCTTTTCCGCAGCTTTTTGGGCAGCATAGGGCAGAGAACTTGATAGTTCGTACATTAAACGTGCGTAAGGATCGCTCAATACGTCAGAAGTATTTGGGAAAGAAACAGGCTGAGTATATTCGGCAGAAAGATGGATGTTGTAAAGCAGAACTGAACCATCAGAAGTACTCAGCTTTTTAAGGTTGATCGCCTCTTCGGTTGGGTCGCCGTCGGTAGACTCCCCATCGGTAATATTAATAATTGTGGGTGGATAGCTATTGGGGTGTTTCTCAATCCACTCCTCTAAAAGGATACGTGCTAATGCAAATACGCTGCACATCGCTGTACCACCATTGGCGATCGGTTTAAACCAAATCGGAAAGTCATTGTAAACTTCGACTAGCCCGCCCATACCGTCAGGCAACTTTTGGGCGCGGTTTTCTAATTCGGCAGGATTTTCGTAAATTTTGCCAATTGGCGCGATCGCATGATTACCCGTGAGTCCATTGAGTGCTGAGGCAACCTCACTGTTGTAACCGATTACACCAACATCAAAATAGTCGTAAATTTCGTTGCCTTTGACACATCTCTGTCCGAGTGAGTCTAACAAGCGATTTACCGCATCGGCGACTGCCTGTGCTTTTTGAATGGGTTCGCTAGTTTTGTGCAAGCTTTCGTTTGCACTTTTAGCTGTCCCTTTAATCGTAATTTCGCTACCATTTTTACCCTCGTTTTTGCCTTCATTTTTGCTAGTGAAAGCATCTGCCATCGATCCTGATTGATCAACAAGAAAGAGAAAACAACTTGGTTGGCGGCGACTGATCTCTGCTGAGTAAGGCATATTAAACTTACCCGATTCCTTTATATAACATGTCTCGAAACTTGGACTCAGTCTAGCAAAAGTAAGGTCAATAGTCAGGGTTTTGATCAAAATTCAGCTATTTAACTTACGCGATTTAACCTATGCGATCGCTTCTACTTTGTTAGTTATTATAGGACGAGAATATCTAGCGCGAAGCGCCATATACCCTAATCTCAAACCACAACAGTCTTAACTTATGCCATCCGTCAACCTTAAAAAAATACTGACCAAAGGGGAGGCATTAGCCTTGTTACGCGGATTAGTAAGCACCCTTACTAATCCTGTAGTAATTCAAGATCATGCAGGGGAAATTATAGTTGCAGACTTGGGCATGGTCGCAACAGGTATTGAGCAGTATCAAATTTTGTCTGAGAATTTATCTGAAAAATCATCTGAGAACTGGACAAAAAAAACGATACTGCTCGATGATGGAACTCTGCTGGGCTGGGTGAGTGGGACGGAAAAAGTTGAGCAAGTTGCTAATTTTTTAAGCTACTTAGCTAATCGTGAATTTGAAAGAAAAATGCTGACGGCTGAGGCTCTCGATAAATATCGAGAGATTAGTCTGCTCTATACGATCGCAGGTAAGTTGTCTAACTGTTTGGACGTGAAGGCGATCGCCACCTTAGTAATAGAAGAAGCGAGCCGACTGATTGTCTCCACTAGCGCCTCGGTGATGCTATATGACGAGCAAAGCGATCGCCTTGAAATAGTTGCCGCCAGAGGTACAGCCGATCATATGACCAACTTACAAGTTTCTGCTAATGCAGGAATTGCGGGTCATGTATTTGCAATGGGCAAACCCGAACTGGTCAATGATGCGACTCAAGATGCGCGTTATATTATCAATGAGAATAATTGCTATGCTCTAATTTGTGTTCCTATTCTTACTAAAGATAGAACTTTAGGTGTGGTTAATATTAGTAATTCTCAGCTTATAAACTATACATCTCAAGACTTAAAGCTTTTTATAGCCATAGTTACACAGGCTTCTGGAACAATTGAGAATGCGCTTCTCCATGAAAATAAATTGCGGGAAGAGAGAATCAAAAATAACTTGGAGCGATATCTATCTCCGCAGGTAGCTCAGGCGGTAATTAGTGCCAAAGGAGAAGTTTCTCTAACTACCAGTAAACGGAAGATTGCGATGTTATTCTCCGATATTCGCAATTTCACAACTAAGTGCGAAGAACTTGAGCCAGAGCAACTTGTTGCTTATCTCAATGAATACTTTACGCAAATGGTAGAAGTGATTTTTAATCATCAGGGAACTGTGAATAAATTTGTGGGCGACATGATTGTGGCGATGTTTGGCGCTCCTTCCGAGATTGCCGATCGCGAATATTGGGCG
Source organism: Cyanobacteriota bacterium (assembly GCA_043743655.1). GTDB lineage: Bacteria > Cyanobacteriota > Cyanobacteriia > Pseudanabaenales > Pseudanabaenaceae > Pseudanabaena. Next base: position 4,487 of record JAYTWB010000212.1, read on the forward strand.
ATCGCTGCCGCGATTAATATGCAAAAGCGCATCAAAAACTTACCAATCGATTGGATTCGTGACAACTTTATTACAGGTATTGGCATTAGTTCAGGCGATGTGATTGTGGGTAATATCGGCTCACCACAACATATGGA
>JAYTWB010000213.1:0-19619 GCA_043743655.1 Cyanobacteriota bacterium
AAACCAATAAAAAATTTGAAGGTGTGGCTCCGCCACACCTTCAAATTTTTTATTGGTTTTAAAGCTCAATCAGGAAAACATATCAACGCTAGAAGAGTAAATCGGCTCAACATGAATAGCAATAACGCGCTTAGGACGAACTAACAAAATTTCATTCAGTTCCGCTCTTACAGGAATAGGCATCAGATCATCTTCATTGGCTTTTGACTTAAATTGCGATGCATACCAAGTTTTTACTTCTTCGATAGTCGTAAATTTTGTTAGGACTTCTTGCCCACCTTCTAGCTTTAAATGCACGATATATTCATTAGGCTTTTTAGGTTCTCTTGCCATTTTTGATTTACTCCATCTAAATTTCACGTCATCATGCGGGATTATAGCAATCGCTAAGCCCCTTAAAACATAATATTATGGCAACAGAATATCTAAGGTTAATCAAGAGTGAAAATTCATAAGTGGGCGATCGCCATTTTATTGTGGGGGTTCCTGTTTAGGGCGATGTCCGCTATCTATCTCAATGTTGGCTTCGATGAATCTTACTATTACCTCTATACCCAAAATCTAAATTGGAGTTATTTCGACCATCCGCCGTTGGTGGCTCTGACAACAGGGATGGGAGTCTGGCTCACAGGTGCAGTTACTCCCTTTACGATTCGGATGGGTGGCGTTTTACTTTATACAGGGACACTGATTTTTGCTTATCTGGCTAGTAAAAGACTATTTGGGGCGCGAACTGCCACATTAACTCTGGCGATTTTGACGACAATTCCTATTTTTCAAATTGCATTTGGCATTCTCACATTGCCAGATAACGCCTTAATGTTTTTTTGGGCGGCTTGTTTGTGGGTTGCGGCGGATGAATTTTTTCCGTCAGATCAGTCTCCAACCAAATCTCAAACCAAACGATATAGACCTACCTATCGCATCGCCATCATTGGGTTATTGGTTGGGCTAGCATTTTTGGGCAAATATCATGGTGTCTTGCTGGGTGGCGGACTGGTGCTATTTTGCTTGCTTAGTCGCCACCATCGTTCGGCGCTATTTTCGGGATGGACATTGGTCGCGATCGCTTTGTTTGCGATCGCCATATCACCCGTCATTATTTGGAACTCTCAACATGAATGGGCTTCCTTTCGATTTCAGAGTAATCGGGCTATACCTTCGCAAGGATATAATTTTGAGCGATTGTTAGTGACGATTTTATTAGCGCTTGGTTATCTCTTCCCGACTTTTGGGATTCCATTATGGTGGACGAGTTTTCGGACATTTACTGAACTCTTACGCGGTCGCGGCAAGACTAATGATGCAAAGACTGATCATGAAGAACCCAACGAGGGAGAGTATTTGCTTCGTGATTTACTTCGGGAAAAGCAATTACTGATTCTCTCAGTATCGATGCCGATTTTCTTTGGTTTTACCTTTATGGGCGGATTTATTCAAGTTCTACCTTCGTGGCATATGCCAGGATTTTTTGGAGCGACCCTTCTATTAGGCGAAAGGGCTGCACAGGTACAATTGAAACGCCCCATATTTATTCGTAATTGGCTCTGGGGATCGGGGATAGTGATTTTGCCACTTTTGTTGATTGGTCTGCTCCATGTGCATTTTGGCATTGTTCAGAAAGGTGGTGATCAAGCGATCGCGGGTGGATTTTGGGAAGCAAAAGATGATCCTTCCACCCAGATGATTGATATTGAGCAGTTACGTCAAGCTTTTGTGAATACGCCTATGCTCAAAGATGAATTACAAAAAGCAAATTTTGTATTTAGCAATAACTTTTTTGTCGCAGGACAAGTGGGGATGGCGATCGAGCCACTAGGTAAGAAAGTAACTTGTTTTGATGAAGACTTGCGGGGCTTTGCTTATTGGAGTAAAGCTGAAGATTTTGTCGGTAAGACTGCGCTCTATATTACTTCAGAACTATTTTTAAAAGACGAACGGTTTCCGCAACCTTTAGATAAGTATAGAGGTTACTTCCAAACTCTGGAAAAGATTGCTAATATCCCTATCAAGCGCAGTGGTCAAGCAGTGCAGATTTTCTTTGTATATCGGGCTTCGCCGATGTTAAAGCCTTATCCTCGTCCTTACGGTTAAATAAATGATCATCTATTTGTTTATCGCGATCGCAATACAGGTTTTCCTGTTGCGATCGCCTGCTCCACAATATCCGCCGCTTGCTTTACTCCGCCTGAGTTTTGCATTGATACTTGCATCTTTTTTGCGTTATTTCTATATTTTGATTCCGACAAAACAGTTTGGACAGCATTCCGTAATTTGAGAACGGTAAGCTTTTTGACAGGAATCACCACACCTGTTTCAGTCCAACCAATGCGCGAGGCTACTCCTGGCTGATCGTTAGCGATCGGAATTGCCACCATGGGTACACCATAGCTCAAGGATTCTAAAGTCGTATTTAACCCTGCATGGGTAATCGTGAGTTGCGCCTTTTGCAAAATCTCTAGCTGTGGCGCATACTTAACTACAATCGGCTCTCCTGCAAAATGAGGTAAACTCTCAGGCTCAGCAGAGCCGCCTAAAGAAATTATTAATTGAACATTTAAATCTTGACAAGCTTCTGCAATCTGACTAAAAATCCCAAGCAGTTGATTTTGGATGGTTCCCATGGAGGCATAGATCAGCGGTTTCCCGTTTAACTTTTCATAAGGGAAAGATGTATTAGCTCGACTTAGTGGATTGTGAAAAGCGCCTGTAAAATGAAAGCAATCGGGCAATTGCTGACGAGGAAATTCTAACTCCGCAGGTTGTTGACAAAGTTGAGCAAGCTTAGAATAAGTGTCGTTAGGGTGCTTGAAAGGCCGCAAGTTCCATGATTGTCGATATTCGTTAACAGTCTTGGCAATTGGTTTGACTAGGCTATCTAATAGTCGATAGCCTAGTTGGTTTCGCAATTTTGCCCAAGGACTGAGTGAGTAAGCCCAGCCAAAATTCATGGGCGGAACAGAGTCTTCGCGATTTAGCAATAAGGCACAACTGACACTAATAAATGGAATTTCTAAATATTCGGCAACTGTAGAAGCCCCAAAAGCAACTTGATCGATTAGCAGCAAGTCAACTTTTGCATGACGAATCGCTTCTAGCCCCTCTTGCATCATCTTAATTGTGCTTTGATGAAACAACTCAATAGAGTAGCGAATTGAGTCTAATCCACTTAATTCGCCCATTTTAACTAAGTTTGTGGGCGTAAAACCGAGAGGACTATCTTTTTCGGCATAGGCTTTAAAATCTAATCCTGCGGCTTCAGCTTTTTGCTTTGCATCCAAAACCCCAATAACAGTTACTTGATGCCCTCTTAGTTTTAGTTCGTAGCCAAGAGTTGTTAATGGATTGAGATGCCCTGTTGCAGGTACGCTAATGATGCCAATGTGAGCCATATAGTTATTGATCGCTATGGAAGGAAAAAATAAGCATAGGCGATCGCCTGATTTTAGGCTACCAATTAGATGCTAGGAATCGAATTGATAACGCAAGAATAACTCTGACTCATGGTGATATAGCGATCGCAGCTGGAGCTTAGATAAATCACCACCGCCCATGCCATAGCCCGATCCTGCGACCACAGTCATATTATCTACACCACCAACTATATGTGGAGATAGGGATAGAAATAACTCATCGGCAAATCCTTGCGAAATTAGCGAATAATTTAGGGCAGGACCACCTTCAACTAGAAGGCGTTTGATGTTGAGTTGATTAAATAGCAGTGGTAGCACTTGTTTTAAATCAATTTGATTATCCTGAGTGGGAAATCGCAAAATCTGCGCTTTCTCATTCAGCCAATCTTCGGCAGGAGTATTCTCTCCCATCAAGACAATTCGCAAATCTTTACCCGCGTCCCAAAACCGATGATCATGGGGGAGATTGCCTGAATTACTAATCACAATGCCCAGTGGTTGGGGACGTGCAAAGTTTTTTTGACGCTCTTCTAATAATTCTGGTGGTACGGTGGGAATAAATTGATCTTGGCGTAAGGTAGTCCCACCTGCCAAGACTGCATCAAATTGCGATCGCAGACGCTTCATCAGGTTGCGATCGGGGCGGGAGCTTAGCCCCGTCAGTTTTCCTTGATAAGTTGTAGCTTTGCCGTCAACACTCGACACCATATTAAAAGCAATATAAGGGCGCTTAAACCCTAGAACATCCTGTACGCCTCCAGTTGGGAAAGCTAGTTCTTCAAAGTTATAAATGCGATCGTGAGACGAGTACAAGCTATTGGGCATTTTGGATTTACTAGAGCTAATATTTTTTAGTTGTTTTTAGTTGATAATGTCTCGTGTTTTGAGCGGGGCACTATTGCTTTCTGATGATCGCTTTTTTATGATTTATGACACAAATTTTGCCAATGTGTCCAGATGATCACCATTGCCATCGTATCAAGGCGGCAATATTGATAGAGCAGTTCTTTCCATTGCGATCGCGTTGATTGATTGTCATCACAACTACGGTTTTCGCCATACATCAGGTCTTGATAAGCGAGCATTGCGCCCGCGCCTTCGTTGACGACATGAGTGCGATCGCCGATTTTAAGTTCTGACAAAACATCATAGGGACTGAGAATTTCACCATCAACATTGCGATAGTATTCTTGGAAATAAGGAATTTCGTGCAGATAGGAATTAGTTTTCCAGACCGCAGGCAACACACATTTGAGCGAAGTTCGACCTTTCATTAATGGATGGAAGTAATGCTTGAGCGTGAGCGCATTCATGTCAACTAACTGAGATTTTCCTTTGTTACCAAGTTTGGCAGTATTTGCCAGCCATGTTTGCAGTTGAGGGTTTTGATAGTCATAGGTTTGCATTTGATAGTAGATATCTCGCAGGACGCTATTTTCATGAGTTGCCCATGTCAAAATCGTGCCGCGATCGCCTAAGCATTCCATTAAAGATTCAGCAAATCGAAAATTTGGAAATGTATTTTCAAGATCAAGCCATTCAGTCTGGACTGGTGCTGCATCTGGCTCCGCGATCGTATGACAACTCCACTGAAAAGCAACTTGTTCGTAAGGTTGCATTCCTGCTCGATAGGGAATCGCCATGCGTGAGGTTTCAAAATCAATAAAATGGATGGGATATTCGACTTGCTGCACAATTTTGGGAAGATATTCAGAAATCCATTCTTTGTTTTTTTGAGTATATTCAATTTGAATCAGCTGGCGATAACTATAAGTGTAATCATTAAGCTCTTCTAGAGGAACATGAAACATACTCACTTGCCTTTGTTGAATTAGAGCATTGACTAGAGGCGTTTCAATACCACCGATTCTGCCCATTTGATAGAGGTCTAATACATGATGTTCTGCATCAGCGAGATCGCCCCAGCACTCTCTGAATCCATCACGCGGATCGCGATCGCTAGCCCGATATTCACAGCTTTTGCAATTTTTACTGAGCGGCGCAAACATTTCTGGCGATCGCTCAATTAAGTATCCCAAATATTTTTGAGCCGTAGCGATCGTGGGTTCGATCAACTCGGCGACTTCTGTTTCGATACTGACTTTGGTAAGAAAGCGATCGCGTTCGATCTCGGCAATATCACCTGTGAAGTTGACTTTGATGCCATTGAACTTAGAAAAAGAATTGCGATGAGTGGATAAGCGCTCGATCTGAAAATAAGAGGCGAGATTATCGATCGTGGTTGTTTTGGCTTTATCAGGGACAAGTAAATAGGGAGAGATTTTAGCTTCGAGATCGGGCAGATGTGCGGCTAGCATTTCTTGCAAAATCCCCACTTGATAAGCAATATCTTCAATGATATATTTCCATTCACCGCCAACTTTGCCAGTGCGCTTATTCCGAAAGAGCGAAAGATGGCGATACTTAACTAAGTCTTCATGGGCGACACTATCAAAGCCTTTTGATCTGATTTCAATAATCTCAATGCGATCGCCTTGTTTGACCAAAATATCGGCACGAGCGAGTTTATGCTCAGCATAAAAAACAGGCTCAAATAGAGTCACATTTTCATTTTGTAATTGTGCGATCGTGTATTCGGCGGCTTCAGCAATGCTGGCATCGGAGTTAAAATTGGCAGAAACGTAGATGCCCTCAGGATAAAGCAAATGTGCGATCTTACTGATGATAAAGTTCCCATCGGCTAATATTCTGGTATACGCATCAACCCGATCTACAGTTGGATAGCCCAATTTTTTGTAGTGAAGTTTGGTTGAGCAACTGCGGGCAGTCTTGAGATCGGATTTGGTCAGATAAATAGGATGGGGCATACTGCCTAATATTTCTTGGGACTAATTTTTGAGATCATTATTTTGAGATAATTAAGTAACCTTGAAATTCAGCTCATGGGTTGCCTGCAAAGCGGGTGATCCACGATCTGGGTTTGGTTTTTAATTATGCTGAGCTACTTAACTATAGTATTGATTTTTAGTATTGATTTTTGGAAGTAGATGACCATGATAACTAACTTTAAACGAAAATTCAAAGCATTATCCAGTCCTAAGTTTATTGGCTATGCGTTGGTCGGCGCGATCGCAACTCTGAGTGCGATCGCCACAGGCTTTGGGCTAAATGAAGTGCAGAACCTTGAACGCCAGACTCAAGCTACATTCTTTTATTGGCGTGGTCAGATTAGTCCTCCTAAAGACATTGTGATTTTAGCGATCGATGATCTGTCTTTGAGGCAAGGAGACTTTTATGACCCTAAAACTCGTCCTTTTTTAGAACCCTTTCGGACAACTACATGGAAGCGCGTGGTCTATGCTCAAGTATTAGAGAAGTTAGTTAAAGCTGGTGCAAAAGTAGTTGCTTTTGATATTTTGTTTGTCACTCCTGGCGATCATGGTGATGCTGATGACAACAAATTCCAACAGGCGATCGCCAAATATGGCGATCGCGCGGTCTTTGCGGCTAGCTATGAATTTACGCAAATCGGTGAAGCAAACATCATGCAGCTTGCATCACCCGAAGCGATTTTTAAATTGAAACCGAATACATTAGGACTAATTAATTTCCGACCTGAAGTCACCGCTAATATTCATCGTTTAGGGGTACAACCTCCATCAGATAGTGGATTGCCAATCGTGCCAACCTTTGCAGCTTCTGTTCTTAATGTTGCTAAAATCAGTTATCCCAAAGCTAAGGGCGATGGAATTTATTTTTTTGGTGGGTCAGATACATGGGCAAATGCTCAACAGCAGATTCCATTCTATTATGTGGTCGATCCCGAAAACTGGAATAGTGAACAGCTTCAGGGTGGTAAATTTTTTAAAGATAAGATTGTTCTAATTGGTGCGACCGCAGGATCAAAACAAGATATTCAAAACTCGGCAATGGGAAGAATGTCAGGGATTGAGATTCATGCTAATGCGATCGCTACACTCATGCAAGGAAAAAGCATTGTAGAGCTATTCTCAACTCAGACACAGCAAGGGCTATTTGTATTCTTACTGGTTGGAGTTTCTGGCGGCATACTCTGTTTTCTAAAACGCCCAAACATTCAGATACTCACAGCGTTGGGAATTGCGATCGCGTGGTTTGGCATTGGCTATGTCAGCTTTGTTTATACCAGTACGATCTTGCCGATCACCATACCCGCGATTGCGATCGGCTTAAGTGGCATCGCGCTCTTAACTACAGGTTCGATCGCGGCTCAACTCGATAAACTGCTACTCCGCCGCACCCTAGAACGTTATGTTGCCGCGCCGATTGTCGAAGAGATTGTCAATCAACCCGAAGGTTTTCGTGACTTACTAGAAGGACGCACAATTAAAGCTGCGGTGCTATTTTCTGATATTCGTGGTTTTACAACCCTCTCTAGTCGATTGCCTGCCAAATTGCTAATTCAACAACTGAATACTTATCTCGGTGGCATGGTTGATGCAATTTTGGAACATCAAGGCACGATCGATAAATTTATTGGTGATGCGATCATGGCTGAATTTGGTTCACCCGTATCGCGTGGTGAAAAAGCCGATGCCATGAATGCCGTCTTAGCGGCTCTAAATATGCGGACAGCTCTGACAGAACTTCGTAAAGTATGGCAATCTGAAAACAAAATTCCTTTTTCTAATGGAATTGGCATTAACTATGGAGAAGTAACAGTTGGCAATATCGGTTCGGCTCGCCGCCTAGAATATGCCGTAATCGGCGATGCCGTGAATGTGGCAAGTCGAGTTGAGGGGATGACCAAAGACCTCGGCACTGACATCGTGATTACTGGCTCACTTTACGAGATCGTCAAAGATGAAATTGATGTTGTCGATTTTGGTGAACATGCTCTCAAGGGAAGAGTTGGCAATGTGCGGCTATATGGTGTGATTGGTTTAAAAGGCAGCGATCGCCAAATTTATGAGCAAGTCCAAAATGACCTCAAACGCCACACTGCTGTAATCGACATTCTCAAAAAAGGTCAATTACCATCACGCCGCGACTAGAGTCTTGTTGCCCTCGCATAGCGAGAGAAACAAGACTCTAGTTGTAAATGATTACTAAGTTTCTTGACTTTAGATTAAGAAGGATTTGTTGGTGTCTATCAATCTCATAGGATGATGGAAGTTAAAAACTTTTTATAGGTAATTAGACTTAGGAAACAAATTTATGACATATCTAGCTTTGAATTTACTTGCCATAGTTCCAACTACTCCCACTTGGTCGCCAAATGTCGCGATCGTTATGATCACCGCTAACCTATTTGCATTAGTTGTTGGTCGCTATGGCATCCAAATCAAAGGTGTTGGTCCCAGCTTACCTGTGCAACTGCCTGGTCTGTTTTCAGGTTTTGGCTTGTCTGAGTTACTAGCTGTAACCAGCTTTGGTCATATTCTTGGAGCAGGTTTAATCTTGGGCTTAGCTCAAGCAGGCTTGCTTTAATTGAATTTAAACAAAAAGGGAACACAAAGTGTTCCCTTTTTGTTTAGCTGATCTATTTAGCTAAAGGGAGCGGAGTTTCCCCATTCGCCTGTAAATACAAAGCTGCTTAGAGGCTGACGCGATCGCGCTGCATTTTCGCGCTCTTGTAACTCTAAAGGCAAATCACTAGAGTTACCCGCATAACCGATCGCGATCGCGGCGATAGGATGCGCCGTCTCAGGAATACTAAAAGCAGCGATCGCCTTAGCCACATCAAATCCACCCATTTGGTGCGCGACTAGATTTAAAGCTGTGGCTTGCAAAACTAAAGTCGCCGCCGCTTGTCCTGCATCATATTCTGCCCAAGCATTGGGTTTACCATTGTGTTTAAAGTTTTTTTGTGCCACGACTAGCCCCAACACGGGAGCAACTTGCGCCCACACAATATTGACAGGAACTATACAATCGAGCATTTTTTGATAGTTTACGGTGTCATCTTTGGTCGTGACTATAAATGCCCACGGTTGATCATTAAAACAAGAAGAAGTCCACCTTGCCGCCTCAAATAACTGAGCAATTTTTTCAGTTTCGACAAGTTTTCTATCAAAGGCGCGAGGACTCCATCGTTGGGCGATAAGGGGATGAAGTTCGTGATCGCTTACGGCTAGGTTTTTCATGGTGGATGCGAGATTGGTTTTGCGTGAGTAATTAATACGATTATAATAATCCCAATATAAACACCATACAATCACCTAATCGCATGGATAACACTCTTGACACCCAAGCAATGCGGAGGACTTTGCATAAGTCTCCTAACTACTTTCGCCAAAGCTTTGGGCATGGAGAAGAAGCCGAATCAACCATGCGATCGCAATATCATAGTGACTTGATCCAAATCATTCGCGAGCATAACTATGTTTACTCACAAGGTGATGTCACGATTTATTTGGCGAAGTCATTTGGCTTTTGTTGGGGTGTGGAACGGGCGGTGGCAATGGCGTATGAGACGCGCACTCAGTTCCCTAATGAACGGATATGGATTACCAATGAAATCATTCATAATCCTTCTGTTAATGCCCGACTAAAAGATATGGAAGTTCAATTTGTACCTGTCGCTGATGATGGAACTAAAGACTTCTCAGGAATTAGACAAGGTGATGTGGTGATTTTGCCAGCTTTTGGGGCAAGTGTGCAGGAAACCCAATTATTTGATCGCCTCGGCAGCAAAATTGTCGATACGACTTGCCCATGGGTATCAAAGGTCTGGAACCGCGTTGAGAAGCATAAAAAAGCAGATTTTACTTCGATCGTGCATGGCAAATATAATCACGAAGAGACAATTGCCACCATCTCTTATGCTAAACGCTATCTAGTTGTCTTGAATATCCAAGAAGCCGAGTATGTGGTTAACTACATGCTCAATGGTGGCGATCGCCAAGAATTTCTCACTAAGTTTAGTAAAGCGACCTCACCTGATTTCGATCCTGATCGTGATTTGGAGCGAGTCGGGGTCGCCAATCAAACCACAATGCTCAAAGGTGAAACTGAAGCGATCGGCAAGCTGTTTGAGAAGACGATGATGCAAAAGTATGGAGTGGAACATGTCAACGAGCATTTCCTCGCTTTTAATACAATTTGCGATGCCACTCAAGAGCGTCAAGATGCGATGTTTGAGATTGTGGAAGAAGAACTTGATCTGATGATCGTCATCGGTGGTTACAATTCCTCAAATACAACTCATTTACAAGAAATAGCGATCAAACGCAATCTTCCTTCTTATCACATCGATGATGTGCATCGGATTTTATCTGCCGCAGCGATCGAGCATAAACCTCTAGGTCAAGCGATCGCGCAATCTCAAAATTGGCTACCCGCAGGCAAAATCAAAGTCGGTGTCACCTCTGGCGCATCAACGCCCGATCGCGTTGTCGAAGATGTCATCAACAAGATATTCGCCCTGAAAGGTTGATTTCTTCTGGTTGCCCTCAAACAAATTTTTCACCTTACCAAAATTTATCTCATGCTAGAATTTTGACTACGGGAGGGTGGGAAGTAGCGATCGCGTTCTACAACAGCACTTTTAGTCAAAAATCAGTTTAGGGTTTACCGCGATGGCTAATATTGTTCCACCATCAAACGGTTCTGGGTTTTCTTCAAGTGAGTTAGCGCTGATTAAAAGTGGGCAATAGTTGCCTAGGCTATCATTATCGAACAACGAGATCGCCTCACGTTACATTTAAAAGATAATTCTAGTTTAAAGTCCTATCTCGATGAAGCTGTAATTGAAGCATATAGATTGGCATTATCTTTAGTTGTGAGAGAGACACCTCTCGACTATCCCGATTTACCCTCAGAATGTCCTTATGCCCTAAGCCAAATTCTCGCTTGAAGTATTCGGCAGGGCGATCGCTATTTACAATTTTCACATCAAAGCTTTACCAGTCAAGTATTTCATTCTTATTTACCTTCAAACCTGAACGAGCTAAGACCGATTTTACAGGCTTGAAAAGAAATTTTTATGTTTCTACCCAAAATCAGAATTGATATGTTATCGTGAATTTAATCATATTACCAGTTCTGGAAAATGAGTAGCGGGTTTTTAAAACTGGAGGCTTTGATAGGTAAATAAATGGAGAGTAATTATCAACCTAGTAATCGACCTGATCGACAATCACTTGTGGAGTTAGGTAAATATTTTCGTGATGAAAGAATAAGAATAGGCTTAACTTCTTCTGAATCTTTCGTTGACTATCTTGAAGAAATTACAGGAATCCCTCATGACACTGTAACTACTCGGATGTTCTACAACATAGAGTCTGCAAAAAATGTAGCTAAAGTTGAAGCAATGCATTTAGTGGTGATCGCCTGTTTTGCTGAGAAGCTATTCAACCAAAAACCTTCCTTAAAATACCTTGTTAACCCTTTAACGAATACCCCTTTTACAGCGCAAGAACTATTAGCAATTTGCTATGGCTGGCTTGACTTGAAGACAGGGAAGAAGCTTATTGATTGCGAGTTGTTTTGAGATTTGTCCCATTTGACAACCTACCGACATTGTGAAAATTCAGACAAACCACAAGTCATAACGGAGAAGTGTCATAAAAAATTTCTTGACCAACACTTCGGACAGTTTTTTAACGAGGCTATAAGACTTACAGGACAATAATCCTAGAAGAAATTCTTTAATTAACTGTTAGCCGTTCAGTTGACTGGACTTTAAATAATAACCAAAGGTAAAGCTGCTCTATATGGCGCAGGTGATACAAGCATTAAAAAATGTCTGACATATTGAAATTGTAAAATTCATTGTAAAAATATTCAGGATCTAATATGTACACTAGCCAAGTTCAAGAAGGAAAATCATTTCTTCATCAAGGGCAAATTTGCTTGATGGAATTGATTGAGGGAGTTTTGCAAGATAAAACTGAGTATCGTTTATTTCCTGAAGTTTCCCTTGCGCGGATAGTTCAGAAAAATGGACTAGAAGCCAGCCTTCATACTGAATTGCAGAGATTTATTAGAAGTTGTAGCTCTCTCGACATATTAATTTGTCGCCATGAGGCTATGTTCTCTTTACCGATAGTGGCAATTGAGCGTCAAAGCCCCTATCATGACTTCCCCGATCGCCAAGAAGCAGATCGTAAGAAAGCAGCAGTTCTCAAAAAAGCAGGACTTCCATTACTCTATGTTGATGAGCCATCAAAAGGAATTGTCCGCTTTGCCAAAGCCGAACAACCCACAAATATATGCTGTGAAGTAAATGTCTATCGAGGCTTAGGGCGAGATAAACTGCGTGAATTTTTGCTGTCGGTAATAGAAGAAAATCACGCAGCGTAATAGAGATGACAGATAAACCAATTCGCTGGATCGGTTCATCCTTAGATGAACTCACAAAATTTCCTGAATCAGCACGCCGCAAAACTGGTTTTCAACTTCGCGCCGTCCAGAGTGGCGATCCACCATCTGACTTTAAACCAATGCCTACAGTCGGTTTAGGCGTTGAAGAAATTCGGATTCGTACCGATGATGCTTATCGAATCTTCTATGTAGCGAGATTTGCTGAAGCTGTTTATGTACTTCACGCATTTCAAAAGAAAACTCAAAAAACTTCCAAATTAGACATAGAAATCGGACAAAAGCGCTATCAGCAAATGTTGCAATATCGACAGTCTGAATAAACTATCAAGCTACTTTCGCATTTACTTCAAACCGCACATCCATACCAGCTTCAGACAACATAATCACTAACTTATCAATGCTAAACCTCTCAATATCACCATTCATCAAATCACTAATCCGAGGCTGAGTTTCCCCAAAAAACAAAGCAGCTTGCTTTTGAGTCCATCCTTGAGATTGAATGAACCGCCGAATATTTAACATCAAATCAGCCCGTATTTTGAGATTAAGAGCCTCTTCAGGCGCAAAACCCAAATCTTCAAATACATTGCTACTGCCTTGAATAACTTTAGGAGGTATATTTTTGCTCATTTATTTTTGTGATTTAGCAAGCCATCTCTAACATACCTTATTTGGCATATTAAGTGATCACTTCTTTAATAAAGCCAAAAATTTATCAGGCGATCGCTTTGTGATGAGATTAGGGACTATTACCATGAAGTTCTAAGCTTCTACTGTTGTGATATAAGACTTGTGAGCTTCTGCATAAATTTTTAAAGCGACTGACATTTGCTGCGATGCATTCTCTCCTTGCAATTGAAACCATGCAGAAGTCTCAGGATCAACTTGCACTGATGCTGTAATTTGTTTAGGACTTCTCAGTTTTTCTTTAGCCCAAAACTCTGCTGATAAGGGAGGAATATCAGATGTATCAATATCTTCATCACGCATTGCATCAATTCTTTCCCAATCAGTCTTCGAGGTATTGTTCATAGTATCTGCGTTCATAAGATAGTGTCTTTCTTAAAGACTTGCTACAGGCAAGCAGCGAAAATAGAACTGCTTATATTGCATGGCATCTAGATACGCCATCTGGTAAAGTTACGGCTAGACGAATTTCATAAGCGACTTCAACTGCTTATTAGGGAATAAAAATTGACTGATGTTTTTCAAGAACTAGCAGAATATAGGCGATCGCTAGGACTACCTGCTGCTGGCAGTGAAAGCGATCGCGCTACAATGGCGGTGTGAAGGGAATGGCTAAACAGCTAGGCTTGGAAGAGCTAGAAGTGGTTAGCCCTAGCGGTCGAACAGTAATCAAACTAAACTGAGGTTAATATGTTTATCTCAAAGTTCTCCACAGAAAATTGGCAAGGCGATCGCAACTTCCAAGAGTATCTCAAGCACTAGAGACTAGACTGAATATCTCTTTGCCAGAAGATTCTGTTAACTGTTCACCCATTTTAACAATAGACATAGTAAACTAAATAGTAATAATGATAATCATTATCAATTTATACTGCCTTACCTGCTAAATGTCTATGTCTATCGCTACAGCTTTACCCCAGCCATCTGCTGATCCACCCATTCAAGTATGGGCGATCGCAGGAGCAGTGGGGATCGGTAAAACTGGTTGGATATATCAGCAAATTGAGCAAATATCTGAGCCAGTTGTTTACTTTTGTCCTAATGCTGGTAACGTTCCCATTGATGCGAATTGCCTGATTGCTAAGTTTCCCCATGTGCATATTTTTACTGATGGTCAGGAACTGGAACTGATTGAAAAAGTGGAACAAGGAGCGATCGCATTTATTGAGTTGGGCTTTCACTTAGATTTGCGATCGGGCGATATATTGCTAGATACTCTCGCCGATCGCCATGCTTGTAAACGGATTGCCCTTGTCCCTTTTGAGTTATCTAGTTCAGAATGGCATGACTGGGCGGATCAAGTAATAGAAGTCAAATATGATCTAAATTTTCAAGATTTGCAGATTTGGCGATCGCCTTTTACGGGTCAGGTTTTCGATCCTTCTAGTTTGAATGTACTTTGGTACGAAATTACCCAAGGCGCTTACGGAGATGTGACAAGAGCGAAAGGAATTTTCGACTTATTTGATGGTCGATCTTTCTATCTCGATTTTGTGGCAGGGATGGAAGACAGCCTCTATCTGCCCCTTGATGTTCCTCTTTGGTTAGATGGTCGTCCTGAACGCTTTAGTGGCATTGAAGTCGTTGGGCGCAATCTCGATGGTAAAGCGATCGCACAGTGCATTATCGATTGCTGTCTATCAGAAGAAATCTTGCTCCATTATCAAAATCAAATCAAACAATCGCGCCTAGTAGCAGCTTAAATCCCATAACAGTTTGTCAGGCGAAGCCTGACAAACTGTACTTAAATCTAATGGAATAAATCATAAAATGAAAATTGCGGTAATGTCTTGTATTCATGGCAACTATGAAGCCCTTGATGCAGTTTTGAGAGATATTGATCATCAAAAAGCTGAAAAAATCTTTTGCCTTGGCGATCTCGTTGGTTATGGACCATTCCCTAGTAATGTCGTGGAAATGGTGCGATCGCTGGATATTCCCACCACACAGGGCTGTTGGGATGAAGATATTGTGGAAGGATTGAACTCTTGTGAATGTAGCTATCCGTCAATGCTGGCGGAAAAACGCGGTCGGCTTGCCCATGAATGGACAAATGAGCATATCTATCCTGAAACTAAGGAATATCTCGCAGCATTGCCGAAAGTGATCAAAGAAGATAATCTTGCCTTTGTGCATGGCAGTCCTCATAGTCAGCATGAATATCTTTTGCCAGAGCTAGATGGCTTTATCGCTCTAGAGCGAGTTCTCTCGACAGGAGCCGATACGCTTTTTTGTGGTCATACCCATGTGCCTTATGTGCGAACTTTAGATGATGGACATTTGCGCCTCTTAGTCAGAACTGGTGGAGATAGTCCAGAAGCAGAAATGCGAGAATTTGAGGCACCATTAAAACGGATTGTGAATGTTGGCTCAGTCGGTGAGCCGCGTCATGGTCGTCCGAATGCAACTTATGTGATCTATGACACGGATTGCGATCGCGTTACCTTGCGCGAAGTCGAATATGACTATCAAAAAACCTGTGCTGCGATTATAGAGAGGGGTTTACCGCCAATTTTTGCATGGCGCTTAGCGAAGGGTTTAGAGTTTGCCGAACGTGCTGATGATGCTTCGCATTTATGCGAAAGAGGTGTTTAGATGCAGAATTCTCTTTTTAATTATGATGCGAATGTATCTTTACCAACTAGTGAATATGATGTTATGGCTAGGCAAAGCATTCCTGCCTATGATGCCCTATTTACCATGATTGAGGCTTTATTAAAGCTTTATCTTGCTAATAATGCTCATATTTTGATTGTGGGAGCTGGTGGAGGTAATGAAATCGTTACCTTTGGACAAGCTCATTCGGAATGGAAGATGACAGGTGTCGATCCTTCTGAAAAGATGCTGGAAATAGCTCAGCAGAAAGTTAACAGCCTAGGTTTAGCAAATCGCGTTACCCTGCAAAAAGGTGTCATCGAAGAAGTTTCTGCCTACGAATACGATGCTGCCACAAGTATTCTCGTTATGCACTTTTTACCTGATGATGGCTCAAAACTTGCCTACCTGCAAGCGATTGGTAATCGCCTAAAATCAGGCAGCCCCTTCTTATTGGTTGACTTTCAAGGTGATAAACAATCTAAGTCATTTAAAACCCTTGTTGCAGCTTGGCAGAAGCGAGCGGAACTTGCGGGTATGGATCGAGGATACTTAAACGATTTCGTAGATAAAATGTGGCAACACCTATGCTGTATCCCAGAAGATCGCACTATTGAACTACTCGAACAGGCTGATTTTAAGGATATAACTCGATTTTACTCGGCATTTGTTTATACAGGCTGGCTAGCATTTGCAGGTTAATCAATTTAGTGATTAGAAAATCGCTATAACAGCGCTGTAAGGGTTTTAAAAGCAAAAAGTGGCTACGTCACTTTTTGCTTCGGTATTATCTCAATCAATACGATCAAAAGAATAATCAAGTAAGAATAATGACTAATTGGGCAGTTTTAAGCGGTATTGAAGCTAATCTCACAGCATATGAAGCAGTACTAGAAGACATTAAGCGGCAGGTTCCCAAAGTTACTGAATTGTATATTCTCGGTGATGTGATTAATGCTAGTGCTGCTAGTGAAAAAATGGTGCAGAGGATTCGGAATCCCCGCATTGGTGAGTTAGTGCCGCAGGTTTGCAAAGGCTGGTGGGAAGAACAGGTGCTGATGCTGCATGGATTTATTCCTGATCTTGAGCCAAATCCTTTAGTGGAGAAATATGGTGTAGCTGCCGCGAAATCTCTTTGGGATAATATTTCCAAAGAAACCGTAGAATGGATTAGCAACCTCCATTTTGCCTTTATGGAATTTGATTGTCTATTGGTGCATGGCAGCAGTCTGAGTGTATTGGAAGAACTCACGCCCGAAAGTTCACCTTTACTTTTCTTAGATCGAATTGCCCGTAGCAACGCCAATCGGCTATTTTGTGGACGTTCTGGGCAAACATTTCGCTATCAGATTAAGGATGGCTCGCTTTCATCTAATGTGTTAACCCTCGATGGTGAGCAGGAAGCTAAAACTTTCAATACTAGCGATCGCGTGGCGATCGGTGTCGGCAATGTCGGTGGTACTCCCAACATTGCAACCTATACGATCTATAGCCCAAATACTGATCTGGTTAAGTTTCAGACGGTGCGCTATGGCAAAAGTAAAGGCTTGTGTTTAAAATTACTCTAATACTAAAATTTAGTTAAAATTTGAGCAATACCCCAAATATATATCAAAAATATGACAGTCTTTTGCCACTCTGCCCAGCCTGTATTAAAGAGAATTAGCTGACCCACCCAAATTAGCAACAGCAATATTAATAACCATATTAATGGAGATATTGCTCCCAATAAGATGACTATATTAGAACGTTTACGAATAAGCTGAGATGGGAGAAAATTCGGTTCGCTATCGATTATGAAAGCGGCAATGGAATCCCAATTTAACTCATTCAAGGCAGCACCATGATCTCCTTCAATAAATCTAACATTGGACACTGAATTACTTCCATTAAATCCATCATGACCAGCACTACCTAAATCTTGTAGTCCCAAAATTTGGAATGCCTTCGGAAAGATTGCTACTACATAATCTTTAGTTGCTACATAGTTTAAAATTGCTTTAACTTGCCCTTTGTCAATATGTTCAGACCAATTGTAGTCTGTCCGAACTACACTACCAGCAAATACCACGTTCTTAAAACGACAAGACGGATAATCCTGAAGCGCTTTAGCCAACAGATAAGTCCCATGACTGTGACCAACAAAGGAAAATTCTGCATTTGGATATATAGCTAAAGCTTCAGAATACTGATCCATCAGCCAAGCAACTTTCTCACGACGTTTCCAAGGCAAAAGAAAGGAAAACAGAGAGAAGTAACCATAGGTTGAGGTCTCTGATTCAATGGTAATATTCCTGTCTTTGCCCTTTTTTTGAATGCGCCTAGCAATCTTACGAGTCCAATAGCCCAAATCACGAATACCATGAATTACAAAAACAACATTTTGAACGTCTGGTCGTTTGATGAATGAGGATAAATCACGAGAATCTTCAGGTGCTGTACTATGTTGTGTTAATTCTGTTGATGGGGCAGTAAGCGCTAAATCAAAAACTTTTTTTCTCTCCTGTCCAGCTTTCGTACCATCAATTTCAATTACATTTGCATGACCAGACATAGGTACATCTAGGTAATAGAAGTCTTCTCCACTTACTAAGTCAACATTATCATCAGGACTAACTATGTCGTCTACAGACCCCAATAGTTGAATAACTAGAGCATTATCCAAATCTTTTGTACTGATAGCTTGTTTCATTGCAAGCCATTGAATTCTAAGGTTTGTAAGAAATGGAGAACCACGTCTGATATGAAAAATCAAGGGGAGATTTTTTGAAATGAGAAGTATAAAATTTCCAATTGCTACGCCAATTGTCCACATAATCGCATTACTAATTGACATATGGTGTGAAATTTCCCATCCTCGATTCATCCCCGCTAATAGGATAATTCTTTCGACCTTACTTGCCCAAACTCGAGCATCTTTTTGTTTTACTTCTGGCTCAAATAAGTGTTCTCTAGACTCTCCACAAGCATATACATAAATCTTTCTAGCTAAAAGTCCACCCAAGCTATGCCCAATTATAATAATGTTCTCATAGACATTCTTATCTTGTCTTTTTTGCCGCTCTTCCCATAAGCGATCAATTGCACTAAGTAGACTAAGGACTATATCAATAGGACTGGCTAATGAGAATATAGCAGTAGGTAGTTTTGGGATAAAAATATCTGCGTTAGGGATTTCCTGAAAGACTACATCACGAACATGAGACATTTTGCTTGGTGAAGAGGTATAAGCGTGCAAAATAACAACAAGTTTTGTAGAATTGCCATGCACTTCAAGTTCTTGTGCAACCTTATTTGAATTTGACATTTTACTATTTGGTGATTAAAAGAAGATTGTAAGATGAATAGTTATCCAGTCTAATTAAGTTTATTTGATTTTGGCTAGAGCGCAAAGCGATATACACTAAGAAGTAAGCAATAAATTGCAGCATCATTCGTTATCACTGGTATATGAGAAAGCTACTCAAGGGTTTACACAAGTTTCAATCATCCTATTTTCCTGCCAATCAAGAAGTTTTTGAACAACTCGCCGATGGACAAAAACCACGCGTCTTGTTTATCACTTGCTCAGATTCGCGGATTGTGCCGCATTTGATCACTCAGTCAGGAGTTGGTGAGCTATTTGTAGTTCGTAATGCAGGAAACTTAGTGCCGCCC
>JAYTWB010000214.1:0-2379 GCA_043743655.1 Cyanobacteriota bacterium
CCCCCCCCCCCCCCCCCCCCACGGCTCTAGTAAGGTTACTCATGCATAACTACTTAACAGTTTTAAGTTCTTAATAATTTGTTGCATTAAAACCTATGGCACTCAAAAAAGGCACACTCGTTAGAGCAATTCGCGAAAAGCTAGAAAATAGCCCTGAAGAAACCGCAAATGATACACGCTGGTCGTCTTATCTTTTTGAGACATGGGGTGAAGTGTTGGAGTTCCGTGGCGATTATGTCCAAATCAAGTTCGGTAAAGTCCCAACTCCTGTAATTTGGCTTCACAAAGATCAATTGGAAGAAAAAGCTGCCGCTTAAAACCAAATAAACTTAACAAGCCTTGCAAAGCAAGGCTTGTTAAGTTTATTTGGCACAGCCCTGTAATCTCAAGTTGAGACAGTCTTTAATTCACAATTTTCTGTCTATATCAACATCGATCCTACAGCATACATTCCTGAAGCGATCGCTTTGTTAACTAGCGAATTAGCACCAACCAAAGTTTGGGCTGGAATATGAGCATTCTTGCCAATAGAAGCATATTCACCCACATAGCAGGGAGAATCTAAAACTGCACTTTCGGCAATATTGGCAGTTTTTGCAACCCAAACTCCATCGCGAATCTGCTCTACGCGATCGCCAAAATCATAAGCCACTTTGCCTTCCAAAACATCAACTTGAGCTTGATAATACTTTGCGGGTGTTCCCATATCCATCCAATAGCCATCTGACACAAAGCCCATCATCTTTAATCCTCGCTCTAAGATATTAGGGAAGACTTTGCGCTCAAAACTCAAAGGCTCACCAGATGGATAGACATCAAAAATCTTTGGTTCTAAAACATAGGTTCCCGCATTGATCGTGTCAATGCCTTGAGCGAGAAACTGTACTGCTTGTTCTGCATTGGGCTTTTCGCGAAAAGCTTGCACCTGCTGATTTTGAGTATTGATTTCTACCAAACCAAATGGCGTAATATCTGGGACTCTAGTCAAGGTCAGAGTCGCATCAGCTTGAGTATCTTTATGAAACTTAATTAGCGCTGCCAAGTCTAAATTAGTAAGAATATCCGCATTAAAAACAATCAGTGATTCGCCTGTGAAATATGGCTCAGCCAGCTTAATTGCACCTGCGGTATCGAGAGGGGTTGACTCTTCAATATAGCGAATTGTTACACCGAAGCGATCGCCATCCCCAAAATAATCGATCACTTGTCGTGCTTGATACTGCACATTTAGCAAAATGTCGCACACATCCGCTTCACGACAGCGATTGATCATCCATTCTAAAAAAGGGCGATCAACCAGAGGCAACATTGGCTTAGGACATCCATAGGTCAAGGGTCTGAGGCGTGTTCCTTTCCCACCAGCAATAATTACAGCTTGCATAGAGTTGATGATTTGCGGTATATCTTGTATGAGAGCATTATAGAAGTATGGAGTGGCGAGTGACCAATAGACCGATTACCACATCCAAAGTTCGGTCAGCCGAGCCTATTAATTCATCACAACCAGCGATCGCCAAAGTCAAGCGCATCTCTTTTGCAAAAATCAGTTTTACTCTATCTCTATTGGTCTTTGTTGGCGCTGGTGCTTGTTTAGGACGGATTATCCCGATTACCTCTTTAGACTGGGCAGGTTTATTGACGGGGCGCAAGCCTGAAGAAGTCTTGATGGAAGGCTTAGGGCGTAAGTTAGAACGTCCTTATCAAATTTTGGTTCTGGGTGTGGATCGGGTTCTTGATATGCCGATTGGGTCGCCTGAGTCGTTTAATGGGCGCAGCGATAGTATGTTGCTGATGCGCTTTGATCCAAGCGATCGCACTGTGAATATTCTTTCAATTCCGCGTGATACGCAAGTACCGATCCCTAGTTATGGTGTGACCAAGATTAATGCGGCTAATGTCTATGGCGGCGCAGCCCTCGCACAGGAGGTTGTTTCTAACAAGCTCAACGGTGTCGAAATTGATCGCTATGTCCGTGTTGATACATCTGGACTAGCCGCGCTAGTCGATGCGATCGGTGGGGTCGAGGTAAATGTCCCCAAGCGAATGAAGTATATTGACAAAACTCAGAAGCTGAATATTAATCTCTATCCAGGCGGGCAGATTCTCAACGGTGAGCAAGCTGAGGGTTTTGCCAGATTCCGACAGGACGAAGAGGCCGATATTGGACGGATCAAGCGGCAGCAAATTATTTTAAAAGCAGTCAAGTCAAAAATTGCTAATCCTGCGATCGTCTTACGTCTACCCGAGCTGATTAGCATTATGCAGAAGCATGTGGATTCCAGCCTCAGTTTTGATGAGATGATGGCGATCGCTACTTTTAGCCTGACTTTAAAGCCTGAGCAAATCCAGTCCTCTAGCCTCAAGGGACGACCAAGCGAA
>JAYTWB010000215.1:0-3962 GCA_043743655.1 Cyanobacteriota bacterium
GGTGATGCTTTTGGTTTGGTGTTTATTGAAGCTATGGCTTTTGGATTGCCTGTGATTGCATCCAAGCTCATTCAAACGGCTGAAATTGTGAAAGACGGAGAAACTGGATTTTTAATTACACCTGGCGATCGCCAAGCGTTGGGCGATGCCCTGCAAGTATTAATTGATAATCCTAACTTGGGCAGACAAATGGGGAAAAGAGCGCGACAAGTAGTTGAAGTAGATTTTGATACTCACAAGAATCTTCAAAAAATAGAGTCCGTCTTTGAGCAGTTACAGCGCGAAGCGCTGACTTGAAATCTAATGAGTTTTGTGAAAGTGCTGTAAGTGTAAATCAAATGAAAATTTTACTAACTATCCATCATGAATTAAATATAAATTTGGGCGCACCAGGGGTGACATGGCGACTTGGGCAGGAGTATATAAAGTTAGGACATGAAGTTAGTTATTTCTCTTTCGATAATTTGCCAAGTTTTTTGCCAAGTATAGTTCAAGGAATTTTATTTCCAGAGTTTGTGGCTAGCAAAGTTGCGGCTTTGGTAAGAAATCAAGAGATCGATATTCTTGACGCATCAACTGGTGATGCATGGGTTTGGGCTAAATGGAGCAAAGTTTCTTCTCAGGCATGTCCGCTTGTTGCGACACGCAGTCATGGTTTAGAGCATGCTGTGCATCTACAATTATTAGAAGAAGTTAAGCGTGGCAACATGAAACTAAGTTGGAAATATCCAATTTATCATGGGGGATTTCATCTATGGGAAGTTGCAAACTCTATGCGTTTAGCAGATTTAGTACTGTTACTAAACGAATATGATTTAGGTTATGCAGTTCAAGAGTTAAAGGTGCAGAAAGAACGTGCATACCTTGTTAAAAACGGAATATTAGATACACTTTTGAATTTGCCATTACAAACATTATCAGAAAATGGCAAGATTCGGATTGCGCTTATTGGTAGCTATATTCCTCGGAAGGGTATACATTATAGCGTTCCTGCTTTAAATTCGATTTTGCGTGAATTTCCTCAGGTTGAAGTTAGCTTTTTTGGGACTATGGTTGATAGAGAACAGGTGATTGCTAATTTTGATCCTGAGTTAATTAGTCGGGTTCACGTTGTTCCTACCTACCAAAATAGTCAGCTGCCCGCACTATTGGCTGGGCATTCTATCCATCTTTTTCCCTCTTTGTCTGAAGGATTTGGCTTAGCTATAGTTGAGGCGATGGCTTGTGGGTTAGTACCGATCGTGACAGCAATTCCAGGACCGACTGAGATTGTCCGTCATGATGTTGATGCGATTGTGATTCCGCCTAGAGATGTCTTAGCAATTGAACAAGCGCTTAAAAAATTAATAAACGATTTCGATTACTTTCAAAGATTACGCATAAATGCTTATAACACTGCTCAGCAATATTCGTGGACTACGATCGCCAAAACTAATATCGCTTTGTATGAGAGGGCTTTAGATAAACGAACCCAGTGAGTCTCACAAAGTAAAGGTTAAAGGCGATCGCTTAGATCGCGACTTTTCCTTTACTTGAGATTTTATTTTCCCTAAGACGTTTGAGCTTTTAGCCATGCCCAAGGTAAAGTTAGTACTTTCTTGGGGGCGGGTACAAAGGCGCGGCGCATAAATACTTCGTACTTGTTGCTTTCGATCGCCTTTAAAATATTGCGATACAAGATTAATGACGACCAAACTGGCCAACGAGCATCACGACATAGCGCCGAGATGCCATCTTCAGCATGTTGATAAAACTCACGCGCTCTCTGGATTTGGAATCGCATTAGGTCATTCCAACGCTCATCAACAGTGCCGTTTAACAAATCCTTTTCGGTGTAGTCAAAATAGTGCAGGTCTTCGAGGGGCAGATAAATTCTTCCTCTCTGGGCATCTTCACCAATATCTCGCAAAATATTTGTTAATTGCATCGCAATACCGAGGGCGATCGCCGCTTCGGTCGCGGTGGAGATTACCGATGGGTCTTTGGTCTCAAAGCCCATGATTGCGGCGGACATCAAGCCAACTGTGCCAGCAACTCGATAACAGTATAGATGCAGATCATCAAAAGTTTGATAGCGATCGTATTTAAGGTCCATTCGCATACCAGAGATCATGTCTTTGAATGGCTGGAGTGGCATTGGATAATGCTTGACTGTATCGGCTAAGGCAATATCAGAGGCAAGTATAGGATCACCTCGGAATGTCGCTTCTAACTGTCTTTCCCAGTTAAAGAGCGTTTCTGCATCTGTGCTTTCAGCTTGCATACCATCAACAAGCTCGTCGGTGCGCCGACACCAAGCATAAATTGCCCAAACTGCGCGCCTTTTTGCCTGTGACATCAGCATCGTACCAAGATAAAAAGTCTTGGCATACTTAGCGGTAATGCAACGACAAATCTCGTAGGCTTCTTCCAGATTGACTGGCTGACAGATTGCCATTGGCTTAGGCAGTGATGACAGATGAATTTGACTGATTTTGGTTAGAGGTTCGACCAAGGACTTTATTTCCAGAAGATTGACTTGCTTTGTGGATTTCCTGTGCTGTAAGCTTACCAGAAAGTACGGCTCCTTCCATACTGCCAAAAAAGGGTTGAGATGTATAGCTCCCTGACAAAAAGAAATTACGGATTGGTGTGACTTGATTTGGGCGAAATTGCTCGCGACCAGGAATGGCGGTATAGATCGATCTTGGGGTTTTGACTACATAGGATTTTAGGACTTTGGCGGGTGTTGGCAAATGATTGGGAAATAATTTTGCCAGTTCGTCTAGAGTGGCTTCGATAATTTCAGCATTGGATCGATCAATCCATTCGGCAGCAGGTGCAACTACTAATTCCAGCATCGATTTGTCAGGGTCTGCATACTCTTTGCAGGAGTTGCTCATGTCTGAGTAAACACTCAAGAGGGGCGATCGCGAAAATAAGGTGTGGTCAATATCGGTCAGTTTGCGATCAAACCAAATCTGAACACTGATAACTGGCACGCCTTCTAGCTGATCTAGCTGTTGAAAGTAAGGCATGGTAGCCCACGCGATCGGCAGATAGTTTTTGATTGCGTCAACCGACATTGCTGATACATAAGCATCAGCAAATATTTCTTGGTCAGATGCGTCACCGCGAATAATTAGCTTTTCGACATTGCCGTCAGCACCAACCACAATCTGCTTCAGTGAGGCTCCAGTATGCACTTCGCCGCCGCGATTAATTACATAATCAGCGATCGGTTGACAGAGGCGCTCAGGGGGCGCACCATCTAAATAAGCGATCCTTGATCCGTCTTTTTGTTGGAGAAATTTGTTCAAGGCGCGGAGGGGAATAGTCGCCGAAATTATATCTGGATCAATGAATTTAAGCGATTTACAAACCGCGATAAATACATCAGTGCTGATATCTTCACCGATGCCATGCATAGCTAGCCATTCGGTAAAAGTATATTTGTCCATAGAGACGACATACTTGTCGCCGCGCACGATCGCGGGGATCAAGCCAATGGCAAACCGCACTTTTTGATTCCAAGTGAGCATGTCATTGTTGCGTAAAATCGAGGTGATGATGTTGAAAGGTGCGGGAATATTAGGGACATCAAACCAAGAAAGTACACCCGGCTTTTCGGGTTGGTTAAAAATTAAAGCGTGACGCTTCCATTGCAAGCGATCCAAAATGTTTAGCTCTCCCATGAGTTGCAACATATTTGGATAAGCCCCAAAAAAGTTATGCAGACCAGTTTCGATCCAGTCGCCATCTTTATCTTTCCAAGCGGCTACTAGACCGCCGAGGATTTCACTGCGCTCTAACAGGATTGGCTGATGTCCTAAATCTACTAAATACTTGGCACAGGATAGTCCTGCTAACCCTCCTCCAGCGATCGCAACACGCATATTTTTCTAAAGCCTATGTGTCTTAATTTTTATTCTTAATGTCTCCCATCTTACTTCGTAAAGCTTAACAATTCACTGTTTTTTGCC
>JAYTWB010000216.1:0-3917 GCA_043743655.1 Cyanobacteriota bacterium
TAAACCTTAGAAGGGTATTTTGCCCGCTATGCGGGCAAAATACCCTTCTAAGGTTTAAGGTTACTGGTTCTAAACAAAGTGGGTTTTAGTGAATTTGCCCAAATAAATTCGCAAATTTGCATAACGATTTTGTTGCTTCAACTGTTGATAGGAGTATATTGACTTCTGGGGTGGCGCAGACTCTGTTTTGTGAAATTGCCCTTTTTTGATTTTGTGTTCACTTTTTAGTTGTGCTATTTTCATGCCCTGGACTCGCATTATTAGTGCTTTATTTGTGATTCCGCTGGTACTAGCGGCGATCGCTCTCGGTGGTTGGGCGTTCACCACCGCCTTGGCGTTGTTGGTAGTTTTTGGTCAGATGGAATATTTTGCACTGGTGCGAGCTAAAGAAATTGTACCCGCCAGCAAAATCACGATTTCAGTTAGTTTAGCATTGCTAATTGTTTCGCAATTGAGAGTTGACCTAGCTGATGCGGTGATCCCAATCGCGGGGACTTTTATTTGCTTTTATTTGCTTTTTCAACCCAGAATTGCCACAATTTCTGATATCTCAGCATCGATTTTAGGTTTATTTTATGGTGGGTATTTACCTAGCTTTTGGATTCGGATTCGCGGAATTGGTGACAACGCGATTTTTCAGGTAAGCGATCGCCTCCAGCATTTTGATTTATTTAATCAGTTACGCAATCTCGATCAACTCACATATTTACGAATTACTTTTCCCGTATCCTATGGCTGTATTTATGTACTCATGGCTTTTTGTTGTATTTGGGCTTCAGATGTTGGGGCTTACATATTCGGTAAGATTTTCGGGCGCACTCGGCTTTCTGATATTAGTCCTAAAAAAACGGTGGAAGGGGCGATTGCGGGTTTGTTCTGTTGCTGTGTCACCGCAATTCTCTGGGCTTTTAGTCTCGGCTGGGCGCAATGGTGGCTATCTGGCGCAATTCTCGGTTTGTTGATTGGCATCGCGGGGTTACTGGGCGATCTAACCGAATCAATGA
Organism: Cyanobacteriota bacterium; assembly: GCA_043743655.1. GTDB lineage: Bacteria > Cyanobacteriota > Cyanobacteriia > Pseudanabaenales > Pseudanabaenaceae > Pseudanabaena. The sequence continues at coordinate 1,005 of JAYTWB010000216.1, forward strand.
TGAAGCGCGACGCGGGGGTCAAAGATTCAGGGCAAATCATGCCAGGGCATGGCGGTATTCTTGATCGTGCTGATAGCTATGTATTTACAGCACCGTTGGTGTACTACTTCATCACTTTGATTTTGCCGCTTGTTCAATGAATTGATTTAGACAAGCTGCGTAAAGCGATCGCAAAGCATAGAAGAGGCTAGGAAGATAATGTAAACTTGTCTTAACTAAACATTAGTCATCACGCCTGATTCTGCCTTAACCAAAGCCAATGCAACCAACCGATCCGAAAAAATTTACTGAAAAAGCATGGGAAGCGATCGTCAAATCGCAGGAAGTTGCTAGGCGATCGCAACATCAGCAACTCGAAGTCGAGCATTTGCTGATGGCGCTATTGGAGCAGGAAGAGGGATTGACCACGACTATATTTGCGGCGCTGTCAGTGCCGATGGCAAGGGCGCGGCGACAGGTCGAAGAATTTTTGCGGAGACAGCCGCGTGTGGCAAGCCCAGAACAGTTATATCTGGGGCGTAACTTAGAGGTATGGCTCGATCGCGCTGAAGAAAGCCGTAAAGGATTTGGCGATGACTTTATGGCGGTTGAGCATTTGCTATTGGGCTTAGCTGATGATGAGCGCTTTGGTAAGCGATTATTTCGGGATTTGAGCATTGATCGCAAGCGGCTGGAAGAGGTGGTTAAATTGCAGCGTGGCAGTCAAACTGTCACTGATCAAAATCCTGAAGCAAAGTATGCGGCGCTCGAAAAATATGGGCGCGATCTCACTGAACAGGCGAAGGAAGGTAAGCTCGATCCCGTAATTGGGCGCGATGATGAAATCAGACGCGTGGTACAGGTATTGTCGCGGCGGACAAAAAATAATCCTGTGCTAATTGGTGAACCAGGTGTGGGTAAAACGGCGATCGCCGAAGGACTTGCCCAGAGAATTATTCGTGGTGATGTACCCGAATCTCTCAAAGACCGCACGATTATTAGCCTTGATATGGGTTCATTAATTGCAGGAGCAAAGTATCGTGGTGAATTTGAAGACCGATTAAAAGCAGTGCTGAAGGAAGTTCTCAATTCCGATGGCAAAATTGTCCTGTTTATTGATGAATTGCATACTGTCGTTGGGGCGGGAGCAACGCAGCAGGGAGCAATGGATGCTGGGAATATTCTCAAACCGATGTTAGCGCGGGGTGAACTGCGCTGTATTGGCGCAACTACGATTGATGAATATCGTCAATATATCGAGAAAGATGCGGCTCTAGAGCGGCGTTTTCAGCAAGTTGTCGTTGAGCAGCCGACAGTCGAAGATACGATTTCGATCTTGCGAGGATTGAAAGAACGCTACGAATTGCATCATGGCGTAACTATCTCTGATTCGGCACTGGTGGCGGCAGCAACACTCTCTAATCGCTATATTACCGATCGCTTTTTACCAGATAAGGCGATCGATCTAGTCGATGAATCGGCGGCAAAATTGAAAATGGAAATGGATTCTAGACCGTTAGAGCTAGACGAAATCGATCGCCGTATCAGACAGTTGGAGATGGAAAGATTTTCTTTGCAAAAGGAAAAAGATGCTACGGCAGTCGAACGAGTAGAAGCGGATGGGAAGGTGATCTATAAGAACAAGAGCAGCAAAGCAGTACAAGATCGCCTTGAACGCCTTGACAATGAAATGAATGAATTGAGCGATCGCTTTACGAAGCTAAATGATCGTTGGCAGCTTGAAAAAGACGCAGTGACTAATTTGCGATCGCTAAAGGAACAAATCGATCAAACCAAGCAGCAAATCGATCAGATGGAACGTGAGTTTAATCTCAATAAGGCAGCAGAACTAAAATATGGCAAATTAACGGAACTAGAAAAAAATCTCGATGAAGCTGAGCTAGAAATTAGCCGAGCTGGTTCTGAGGGTTCTCTGTCTCGTGAGCAAGTTACTGAAGACGACATTGCCGAGATTGTGGCGCGTTGGACAGGAATTCCGCTCAGTAAATTACTCCTGTCAGAACGTCAAAAATTACTGACTTTAGAGAAACACCTTCACGATCGCGTGATCGGGCAAGAAGAAGCGGTAACTTCGGTAGCATCAGCGATTCGCCGCGCCCGTGCAGGAATGAACGATCCCAATCGTCCAATTGGTTCATTTTTATTTTTGGGACCAACGGGAGTTGGCAAAACTGAACTTGCTAGAGCGCTTGCCGAATTTCTATTCGATTCTGATGCCTCAATGGTGCGAATCGATATGTCAGAATATATGGAGAAGCATTCTATCTCAAGATTGATCGGTGCGCCCCCTGGATATGTCGGATATGAAGAAGGTGGACAATTTTCGGAAGCTGTACGCCGTCATCCTTACTCAGTGGTGCTATTTGATGAAGTTGAAAAGGCTCATCCTGATGTGTTTAATATTCTCTTGCAAGTGCTTGATGATGGACGCATTACTGATAGTCAGGGTCGCTTAGTCGATTGCAAAAATACCGTAATCATCATGACCAGCAACATTGGCAGCGATCGCATTTTGGAATTCTCGAGCGAGTTGACTGATGAGGCTAAGTATGACGAAATGCGCGATCGCGTACTCGATGTTCTTCGCACTCACTTCCGTCCTGAATTTCTCAATCGCATTGATGAAACTGTGATTTTCCATGCTCTGCGGAGAAATGAGATTCGCGCGATCGCCACATTGCAAATTAAACGCATTGAGAGCAGATTAAGCGATCGCAAGATATCTCTAAAGCTCAGTGAAGAAGCTAAAGATTATATTGCCGCAGTTGGCTACGATCCCTCCTATGGTGCGCGTCCACTCAAACGAGCGATTCAAAGAGAAATCGAGAACCCGATCGCTACAAAAATCCTTGAAGGGACTTTTGCAGAAGGGCATGTAATTAATATTACTGTGGAAGATGAAAAGTTGATTTT
>JAYTWB010000217.1:0-6410 GCA_043743655.1 Cyanobacteriota bacterium
TCTCATGAGCTGCATCCACCTTAGCATCTCAGTTGGATGAAGCCAACAACTTTCGACAACTTATAGAGAATGCAAGTAAAATCATGGAGTTATTAAGAGAAACATACCCAAGTCTGTAAAATTGGAATGTAAAATCGGAATGCAAAATTATCAACCAAAAGCGCAGGATGCCGTCTTTGGTGGTCAAGCAGAAACCCCACTTGGCAGTGTAGTTTTAGGCGGGATTGAAGGCGTGAAGAGAAGATTAGCTAGTCCTGCGATCGCACTAAAAATTACGGCTCTGCGAGAATCTCTCAACTATGGTGAACTAGGCTTAAATTTAATACTGCAAAGCCTCCAAAATGAATCGATAAAAGTCCAACGTACTGCACAGCTACTACTTTGGCATAGCTCTGAACCACATATCCGTCAAGTATTAGCGGATTATAGTCAATATCACTTATTTGATATTATTGATACTTTGCAAGGTCACGAAGAGGCGATCGCTTCTCTCGCTTTATCTCCAAGTGGAAGGATATTGTATAGTGCTGGTGTCGATTTTACAATCAAGGTTTGGGATTTAGGAAAAGCAGAAGACCGAACTAAACAGAATCGAGGCAAACAGATTGGCACAATTCGGGGACACAAGCAAATTGTGACTTCCATTGCGCTTAGTGCGAACGGCAAACTGTTAGTTAGTGGCAGTCGCGATAAAACGATCAAAATCTGGGATGCCCGATCAGGTAAAGAAATACTTACGCTCACAGGACATATCGGCTATGTCAACTCTGTCGCAATTACGCCTGACAGTAAGACTATCATCACTGGCAGTCAAGATACTACGATTAAACTTTGGGATATCCAAACAGGCGAAGAAATCCGTACCTTACACGGTCACACTAGCCTAGTTGATTCCGTTGCGCTCAGTCCCGATGGCAAAGCGATCGCTAGTTGCAGTTGGGATACAACTATTCGCGTCTGGAATTTAAGTTCTGGACAACTACGCTGGGAGTTTATTGGACATTCGGCGCGAGTTCTCTCCTTTGCGATTAGTCCCAATGGACGCATCTTAGCCAGTGGAAGTCTCGATACGCGCATCAAAATCTGGGATTTACAAACAGGTAAAGCGATTCGGACTCTAGAAGGACATTGGGGCTGGGTCAAATCCCTGATTATTAGTCGTGATGGTAAAACGCTGATCAGTGCTAGTTATAAAGAAATGCGAGTTTGGAATTTAGAAACAGGTGAATTAATTCAAGTTCTCAATGGACATATTAATCTCATAAATGCGATCGCCTTAAGCCGAGATGAACAAATTTTAGTTAGTGGCGGTGAAGACGGGAATATCCATGTATGGAGTGTGCCTAGATAAAAAAGGGTCGTGCTTTGCACAACCCTTTTTTATCTAGGCTTTTTATCTAAGCTTCAATAGCTTTGAGTTGTTTTTTGCGTCTCGCAGCGCGCCATCCACCCAAAGCACCCGCTGCCAAGATACCAGCGATCGCGGGAGGAACAGGAACTGCTTTTACAGCGATCGTGTCATTACTGCATTCAAAACCCAGAGTTGCTAGAAACTGGCGACCTTTGTAAGCATCAGGAAGTGTAAAAGCAAATCCGAATGTATTCAAGTTATTGCTTGTCAAGTTGATATTGGTAGGAAACAAACTGGAGGCTAGTTCGCTAGAAGAAAGATTACGCAAGTTTCCACCGCCAAAACCAGTGCCAGATGCAATCACATTAGGCAAGGAAGTAGCTCCAGAGGTGTAAGCCGCATAGTAAGAATCATTCCACTGCAAATCACCAAATCTGGAGTTAGACCCTGTATAGGATTTAGCATTATTATTATAGTCATTGAGGTTGGGATAACCATTATTTGTACTAGCGACACTCTTGCCAGTAACGCTTGTATATACACCCAACGGTCTAGAACTTATGTCATCACTGTTAGGCGCAAAACGAACTCCCACTAACGAACCTTGAGATTGGGCGAAGGTATTACTACCGTTACTAAAGTCTAAAAGAAGATCGCCAAAACTAATATTGTTAGCGCCTGTGCCGACCCCATACAGACCATTGCTTGAGTTAATGCCAACCCAAACTTCGTTCCCTACAGTTTTAAAACCTACGCCATAGATGTCATAGCGACTGTTGGCACTAAAACCAGTCGAATCAGAGCCATCATAGGAGTAGTCATCGCGAGCGTAGTTCCAACCGTTGACCAAATCACCTGCTTGTGCGGGGAGGCTAGTAGCGATCGCACCCAAAGAAACAACTAACGCTGAAACCACTTTTTGTAATGTTGAAACTTTCATCTCGATTCCCTTAAACTCTCAAAGTTAAATTTAAAACTTGGATTACTCAATCCGTTAAATTTATAATGGTCTTTTTAGTTCCACTTGTGATCAGGGTAAAGTTATCAGAAAGTTATTTTTGATAACTTTAGCTATTTCGCAACTTTTGGATTTGCCGAGCGCTTTGTTGCGCCCATTGCACATTTTTTTGCTGATTAAAATATGCCTGAGCCTGAATGAAAGATTGGATTGCGTCTTGTTTCTGTCCTACCTTTGCCTGAGCCACACCAAGCGTATAAAAAGCATCAGCATAATCTTTACGAAATTTTAAAGCATTGCGTAATTGCGCGATCGCATTTTCAGTTTGACCTTGAATTAAGAAAGCCGCCCCCAAATTGTAATAAGCCTCAGCATACTCAGGATTTAGTTGCACTGCTTTGGCATAGTAAGCAAGTGCTTTTTGGACATCGCCCTGAGTTTGAATCAATAACCCCAAGTTATAAATCGTTTCGGGAGATTGAGGATTTAGCTTAAGCGCTTGATTGAGACTAGCGATCGCCCCATTCACATCTTTCTTTTCCTTAAGCGCCAGACCAAGATTGTAATAGGCGACCGCAAGATCAGGATCAAGGCGAACAGCTTTTTGCAAATTAGGTATCGCTTGATTAGCATCCCCCGCTTGTAAAAATGCCGCCCCTAAATTACTGTAGGCGATCGCAAACTTAGGATCGAGTCGCGTTGCTCGCTGAAAAAAATAAATCGCCTCTTTAAACTTACCCGCTTGCGCGTAAGCCAGCCCAAGATTGTAATGCGCCGCAGTTAGTTCAGGATTTTTTTTAATCGCTGCCCGAAATACAACTACAGCACCTTCCAAATTACCAAGACGCACATAAGCATTACCGCGCTCCAAAAGTTGATCAGCAGTCTCATTAGGCGGAATCGTAATCTGTTGCAATTGAGGCGGAATTTTTTGGGCTGGCTTTGGTCGAAGTTGCGCGATCGCGATATCAGACCAATATGCAATAGCAACTAAGATCGACACTAAAAAAACCAAAGCTGGTTTCATAAAATCAAACTTTATATTGAGGTCAGTTGAATGTCAAAATATTAACAAATTTATCTAAAATATCAAAATAATTTATTTATTAATATTTCATTATTAAAAACAAAGATTAAACAATAAAAATTAAATGAAACTCATACAAAACACTGAAAAAGTCGAGAAACTTGAAATCATTGAAGTGTTACGCGGATTAGCTGCTCTAGCTGTTACTTGGTTTCATTTAACAAACGGCAATCCAAATTTTTTAAATGATGGCTGGATAAAATCTTCAGGTCATTATGGATGGCTCGGTGTCGAAGTATTTTTTGTGCTTTCAGGCTTTATAATCCCTTATTCACTTTGGCGTAGTAATTTCAAATTAAGGTTCGATTGGAAAAAGTTTTTTCTTAAAAGAGCAATACGCCTTTATCCAGCATACTTAATATCAATATTATTAATTATATTACTTTGGTATGCTTCATCACTAACTCCAAATTTTCAAGGAGAAAAACCAAATATTACTTTAACTAATGTTTTTTTGCATATTGGTTTTCTCAATGGAATTTCTAATGAATCTTGGCTCAACCCTGTTTATTGGACATTAGGAATTGAATGTCAATATTATTTGCTTATAGTATTTGTATATCCATTACTGACTAATTCTAAGTTAATTATTAAAACATTAGCAATATTACTGTTATGTATTTTGCCTTTCGTTTTTCCTCAAAGCAATCTCATATTTAGCTGGTTACTATTGTTTAATTTTGGTATTATTGCATTTCAGATAACTGCAAAAAAAATAACTTTAAATCAGTACTTAAGTGCCTTATTTGTATTAACTATTTTGTCTTTTCTTAATAAAGAAATTTTATTAGCATCTGTAGGATTTATAACTTCGGTTGCAATTGTATTTATACAGACTCCTAAGATAGTAATTCTTAGTTTTTTGGGGAAGATATCCTACTCTTTATACTTGCTACATGTCCCGATAGGCGGTAGAGTGGTTAATCTAAGCCCACGCATAGGGCAAGGACTTCATATCAAGATACTAAGTTTAATATTTGCTCTTGGCATTTCTGTTCTATGTGCCTACCTAATGTATAAATATGTCGAAAAACCAGTGCAGAAGCATTTCAAAACCATGAAATATGTTAACTAATAAAGTCCAACTATAAATCTAACTATTAAAATCATTTTCTACTCGCGATCGCCCTTTAATCCCAACTTGCACAAACATTAACCATGATTCTCGTTATTGATAACTACGACAGCTTTACTTATAACCTCGTACAATACCTCGGTGAATTACTATCCGAATTCCCTGATTTAGGCGAAATTTTGGTTAAGCGTAACGATGAAATCAGCATTGCAGAAATCAAGAAACTTAATCCCGCAGGAGTGGTGATTTCTCCAGGTCCCGGTCGTCCTGAAGCAGCAGGGGTGTCGCTAGATATTATTAGTGAAATGGGCGCAAATACACCAATCTTGGGTGTATGTCTCGGACATCAAAGTATGGGCTTGATGTATGGCGGTAAAGTTGTCTCAGCACCTTACTTGATGCATGGCAAGACATCACAAATTTATCATACAGGAGTCGGCATTTTAGCGGGGCTAGCTAATCCATTTACCGCAACTCGTTACCATAGTCTGGTCATTGATCGCGACAATTGTCCTGATGTACTTGAAATTACAGCATGGACTGAAGATGACATAATCATGGGAGTCCGACACAAGCAATATCCCCATGTTCAAGGCGTACAATTTCATCCTGAAAGTATCTTGACTGAGGCTGGCAAAGACTTGTTACGAAACTTCTTGAAAGGTTTAATCGTCACAAGCTAGACCCAGAAATAATGTCACAAATAGTATTTACTTAAACTTTACTTAAACAACATGCGCCGCAGACAAATTCTTCGACTCGCCCAAGGTGGACTGATATCCGCATTTACAGCAGGAATCATCGCTGATGCCGCTAACTCTCAAACTAACTCAACCCTAAAGCTCGAATGGCTAGGGCATATGTCATTCTTAGTCTCAGGAGATGGCGTGCGCTTTTTAACCCATCCGTTTCGCCCTGCGGGTTGTACTGCTAAGTTAGCCGCTCCCAAACCCTCAGCCGACTATATTTTGATTAGCTCCCGCTTGCTGGATGAAGGATATTTGGATAACCTCCCCAAAGATACGAGAGTTTTGTCTGAGCCAGGCTCTTACAATATCAAAGGGATTAATCTTCAAGGAATCACGATGGAGCATGATCGCATTGGTGGTCGCCGATTTGGGCGAAATGTTGCTTGGAAATGGAAACAGTCAGGAATTTTCATATTGCATTTAGGTGGAGCGGCGACAGCAATTAATGCTTCGCAGCGCATTTTAATGGGTCGTCCTGATGTTTTGATTCTGCCCATTGGTGGAAATGCACAAGGCAATGATCCTATGCAAGCGAAGTCTTATTCACCGACAGAGGCAAGAGCGATCGTGCAGGAATTAAATCCCCGCATTGTTATTCCCACTTATTATCGGACTGATAAATCTAGTCAGTCTTGCCAGTTAGCTTCTGTCGATGAGTTCCTTGCGCTCATGCCAAAAGATAGTATTAAAAAATTGGAAGGTTCAAGTTTAGAGCTTAATGCTAGTAGTTTGCCTCAAACGACAGTGGTACGAGTTTTAGCAATCTAATTTATCACCATAATAAGCAGCCAAATAGCCTCTCTAAGCGAGGCTATTTGGCTGCTTATTATGGCGAGACTCTCACGATAGTTCCTATTTTTACTTGGCTAAATAATTCTCGGACATCTTCGTTATACATACGGATACAGCCATGAGATGCGGCGGTTCCGACTGATTCGCGATTTGGTGTGCCATGAAATCCAGACCAATCTTTACCATTTGTCCAAAAACCAATCCAGCGATCGCCTAATGGATTTTCAGGATCGCGGCTAGGAATAACATCTCCTGTAAATGGATTTTGCCAAGCGGGGTATTCAATAGTTTGCATGACGCGATGGCTGCCCATTGGAGTACTCCATCCTTGACGACCGACTGCTACAGGATTGGTTTTATGTTTGATTTCACCATGAAAAGCAGTGACCGTGCGGCGA
>JAYTWB010000218.1:0-7192 GCA_043743655.1 Cyanobacteriota bacterium
CGCGTAGCGGGCGGAACAACCCTTTTGGTTTTTAGGTTACTTATGCCTAGTTCCTTTACTATAGAGTGTTTTGATGAACTACACGCGCATCTAAGCCAATCTCCGATCGCATGATCGTTTTTAAAACTTCAGCGCGATCGCGATCGGGATAGCCTTGCACCATGATGATATTGCCAAATCGTGAAGGAATAATCCGCGCCGAAGGGACTGCACTCTGGACTTTCTGCAAGACTTCATTGTCTGAAGATGGAATCACGACTAAATAGGGAGTCGTATCGACCGCCGCCCGTGGAACCAGAGCCGCAACTCTCACATTATATGGAATTGGGGGTAGATATGGAATAGGGGCGATTGGAACTTGGGCTAACGGCGGGGCGAGTGGGAAGTTAGTTAAAGGTGCTGGAGTTAAAGGTGCTGGAGTGGCAAATGGAATCGGCACTACAGGAATTGGATCGCGATCAATTAAGACATCTGGCAATGTTTCAGCGGATGGTTCAGCGGATAGTTTAGATGGGGTAATGGGGGGATTGAAAATTGGTTGAGGCGATCGCGTAATTTCAACTTTATTAATCGTATTTGGAGTAATATTTGAATTGCTAATGGGAGCAGTCGGAGCTTCGCCAATAAAAGCAATATTACCCACAATTTTTTTTAGATCGAGTTCATTGCCAACTGCAACTTGAGTTACGCCCGAGTTGTTATTGAGGTCTTTGTCTAAATTGTTACGGAAGATGTTCTTACCGAGATTTATGGAAGTGCCAAGATCAGGAGTGGGATAACCCTTACGGTCTTTGAGAATGACAACACCATTCCGCTTACTATCCGCGATGAGGTTGTTTCGCAAAGTTGGCGCAGATAGATTAGAGATGACGATTCCATCAGTATTGTTGAGAATGTTGTTATTGATGACATTCACTCGCGATTTCTGTCCGATCGCTAGTCCAAAACCAGTACTTTCAAAGATATTATTCCGAATCTCGCCTGTGCTGCTACCAACTGCCGAGAGTCCATTTGCGCCATTTTTCTTAAATAGATTTTCACTAACGATCGCATCGGCTGTACCTGTTAAAAATAAACCTTCGCGATCGCTATTAGTTAAAGTATTATTGGCGATCGCAACTCGCTTATTAGACTCAACCCAAATCGCCGTACCTCTACTATTGGGATTAGTTATCGTAATTCCTTCAATTCTGACATCATCATCAGCAAGGATCGTAATATTTTGACTCGCAAAAGTCGGACTGATAAATTTGCCACTGCCACGAATCAAAGTATTCACCCCTCTAACTATCGGCTCACCTCGCAGAGTCACACCGACAGGAAGTCTGATCGGAAAGGATTCACCTGTCGCCGTGCTATAGATGCCCTGCGCTAGCTGGATCACTGTTCCCGCCACAGGCTTGGTGGCAAGTGCGGCGGCGATCGATGGATAGGGATTCATCGGAGAACCGTCAGCCTTTACATCAAGTCCCAATGCATTAGAACGTGGCGCAACATAAATCAGGGCAGCTGTCTGCGGTAAAGCGGTGTTATCTTGTTGGCTAATTTTCCAAGTCTGTAGCAAAGCCTGAATCGGTGACTGGTCTGGATGCGCCAACAGTGGCGGCGCGATCGCCAAAATCATCAAACTTGTGGCGATCGCACTCAAAAAACTAGGTTTGCACAGCATACAGAATCACCTTTTAACCAATCAAAATACACGAAAACTCTAACCATTGCCAAGAGATTCGTAAAGTTTTCTAGCAAAAATCTCATAATCATCACAGCGATCGCCTAATATCGCCATAATTAAGAGAACAAAACCCAGAAAGATGTGTAGCTCGCGCCGCGAGCTACACATCTTTCTGGAAACGAAATTTCTGGAAATCAAGAGGACTAAAAATCGTGAAGATACCAGCATGGGTAGCGATCGCTATAGCTTCATTTGTGGGAGGCTTGATCTTTAACAAGCTTTTTCCTAGTGACTACAAATGGTTTATGCGGTTACGCCGCCCTCGCTGGTTGACCTTTGAAAAAGCAATCCCCCCAATCTGGATATTTATTTTTATCTGTGGCATCGCCTCCGCATCTGTTCTATGGGAAGCACAGCCGAACACTCCCTATGTCTGGCTGCTGATGGCAAGCTATGCCATAGTCGAGTTTGTGATTTTGGCTTACACACCCGTTATGACCCGTTTACGCAATGTCAGAGCAGGTGTGATCACGGGTGCGATCGGTTTTATATTGGGAGTTATATTAACGGCGCTAGTTTGGCAGATATCTAGTTTGGCTGGGTGGCTACTACTACCATATTTACTATGGAGTCCTGTGGGAACTTATGTAACATGGGTAATGGCAAGACTAAATCCACCTGAATATTAATAGGTTAAGCATGACTGTCAAGCATTTAAAAATCTTGGATCAACACAATTCATCTATTACTCAAGTAATTAAAAAAGATGGTGATGATGTCATTCAAGGCTTAATGAGAAATCGTAAGAGTTTGCCAGCAAAATATTTTTATGACAATCGCGGTTCAGAACTGTTTGAGCAAATTTGTGGTTTACCCGAATATTATCCAACCCGTACCGAAGCAGGGATATTAGATAAATATGCCGATCAAATCGCCGAAATTACAGGCTGTTGCGAATTAGTTGAGCTGGGCAGTGGTAGTTCCACTAAGACGCATTTTTTATTGAGTGCTTATCAAAAACGGGCTTATCAAGAAGCAGATGATTCATTAATTGAAGAATCTTTGCGCGAACCTTTTAGATATATTCCTATCGATGTCAGTGGTGGCATTCTCAAAACTAGCGTATTACATCTACAACAAAAATATGCCGATCTATCCATCGAAGGACTAATCGGAACCTATGATCAAGCCTTACTTTATTTAGGCAAAAATCATGGGCGATCGCGGATGATTTTCTTTTTAGGTAGCTCGATTGGTAATTTCAATCCTGAAGAATATATAGATTTTCTTAGCAGAGTTTCTCAGGCTCTGACTAAGGGTGATTATTTCTTGTTAGGAATTGATTTGCATAAATCTAAACAAGTTTTAGAACCTGCTTATAATGATTCACAGGAGATCACAGCAGCGTTTAATTTGAATATGCTTGCTCATCTAAACTGGCGGTTTCAGGGAAATTTTAATCTTGATTTATTCAGCCATGAAGCTATTTATAACGATGTTGACCGTCAAATTGAAATGTATTTACATTCTCTTGAGGATCAGCAAGTATCGCTGGATAGTCTCGATCTTAAAATTCAATTTAAAAAAGGCGAACCTATTCTCACTGAAATTTCGCGTAAGTTTGATTTAGAAGTGGTTCAAGCACAACTGCGATCACATGGTTTAGAGACGATTAAAATCTGGACAGACCCACAGCAGTGGTTTGGATTAGTTCTTTGTCGGGTATGAAGTTCGGGTATGAAATAAAGTTAATAAATTATCTCTATGCAGCCACCAAATTTAACTTGTTGCGATCGCCAAAATATTCTTTTGTATTTCCAACATGCTTGGCAAATCGAAGATAGCCTCATGCAAAGTCTAGTTAATCCCGAGACTTTTTATCTAAATCCCGATCCGTTACGCAATCTATTAATCTTTTATTTAGGACATTCTCCTGCCTTTTATATCAACAAATTAATTCGCGTGGGTTTATTAGGCGATCGCCTAAATCCTCATTTTGAGATGCTTTTTGAACTTGGAGTCGATCCCGAAAAGCCAGATGATATTTCTAGTATTTTTGCAAATCTTCGCAACGCTGAAGTCAGCCAAGTATGGGAATATCGCCAGCAAGTATATAGCGCAATTTGTGAACTGATTAATAATATAGCGATCGCTTTACCGATCAGTCCCGAACAACCACTCTGGGCATTAATGATGGCGATCGAACATCAATATATTCATATTGAAACTTCATCAATGCTAATCCGTCAGTTGCCAGTCGAGAAGCTCCAACGCCCCCATGATTGGCAATATGCTCCTGCCAATGGCTACACCAAACAAAACGAAATGCTCGAAGTCACAGGCGGCGTAGTACAGCTTGGCAAATCTCAAGATTCGCATACCTATGGTTGGGATATCGAATATGGCGATCGCGCTGTGAATGTTGAAACTTTCTTCGCTAGCAAATATCTAATTACTAACGCTGAATTTTTAGATTTTGTCAAAGCTGATGGCTATATAAATCGAGCATATTGGCAGAGTCAAGCATGGAAATGGAAAACTCAAAATAATATCCAACATCCTAAATTTTGGCTACCTCATGGTGACACTTACAAATATCGCGCCATGTTTGATGAGCTAGCAATGCCCTTTGATTTCCCAGTGGAGGTAAATCATCATGAAGCGATCGCCTATTGTCGATGGAAAGGAAATAGTACTCGCCTGATGAGCGAAGCGGAATGGAATCTCGCTACTTATGGCTCGTCCGCTATCCCGATTGCGACTATCCCGACTACAACAGAAGCTTACAATCTTCATCTAAAGTTTAGCTCACCTAGTTCTGTTGGTTATTTAGAATCTCAAAGTCAATCAGGACTATATGATTTGCGCGGCAATGTTTGGGAATGGTTGAGCGACAATCTAACCCCGCTTACAGGATATCAACCACATTACTTATATGCAAATTATTCTGCATCATATTTTGATACTAAGCATAATATGATGGCAGGCGGCTCATGGATCACCAGCGGAACTGAAGCAGGTAAATATTATCGCAACTGGTTTCGTCCCAACTTCTATCAACACGCAGGTTTTAGAATAGCGAAATAAGCGATGTTTAGCTATTTAGGATTTATTTTTTGCTCAACGTTTTAAGCTTTCGATAAACAAAGCGATCGCAGTCACCATCATTAACCCTAAGCCCGATTGCCAGAGGATTTGCCAGATAAAGGAGAGATAGCTGGAAAGTAGGGCGATCGCGCCAGACATTTCAGTATTTGGGTGATAATTCTCAACATAAAACCTCTAGAACTTTTTTTGGTAAAAAAACGATCACACATTATTCAGGTTAACAAGTGTGATCGCTACAGTAGTTAGAGTAGAGTTAAGGCTTAAAGTAACCCAAGATATTTAGTTTTTGTGGACTACCTGTACGGCTACCAATACGGCATTTGTTCCAATTACCTTCTTGAATAGTGATCGTCCCATCACGATTCACGTTGGTAACTACCGCAACATGTCCCGGGCTATATCCACTATCAATAATAGCAACAGCACCTTTAGATGGGCGGTCACTATTAATAATGTTCTTCTTGTCTTGTAAGGTAAACAATCCACGAGGTAGAGAAGGAACAAAAGTTCTTGCATACAGTACACAGTTGCAAGCAGTGTCGTTCTGAGCATCAGCAGGCTGGCTTTGAATGGCAGAAAAAGCACTACTGGTAATGACGAGACTAAGGAATGCATTGATAAACTTACGCTGAATTGTAGTCGATGACATTGGGTTACTCCTGTTCTTTACGATAATTATGTTGAAGAAACATGTTTCTGCTTATGAAGTAATAGATAGTTGAAAATATCTATTACTCAGCATCGTGTACTGATAATTCCACAAGCAATTTCTAAAGAGACTGAAGAATTCTTACTCATAAACTTAATCTCTTAGATAGTGGAATAGACAGAGAGTACAGAAAATGTACTCTCTATAAATTGAAACCACTTAGTTACTTGTCTCGGTCTTGTCCAGCTTTTTCCCAAGCACCGCGCTGAGAGTCAGACTTGTCATAGCAAGTATGGCTGTATTCCTTGCCAGTCAGGTTATCTTTGACGGTAGTAGTATGGATATCGTCTCCGACAACCCAAGCAACTTTGCCATCGTTGGTAGTTTTGGAGTCGTAGCGAGAATCGTTATTGTTAGACATTTACTTAACCCTCTTGGTTGATTTATTGACTGCTCTTTCAAGCATAAAATCAGCTTAGGGCAAGTCTCAAATGTTATATCCAAGTATGCAGAAATGCACTGTATGAGAGTGATGTGCAGAAATGCACGAACAAAAATGCACATAAACTCTGTCTAGGGCAATGTCGATCTATCCATAGTCGAATTCAGCAAAATATTAGATATTGATGTTTATCCCTTACTCTAAACTCCAAAAATCTTGATTCAAAATTGGGTCAATATCTCGACTAAATTGCCACATCTTAGGGAATGGATATTGGGAATATTCGCTGCGTACATCTTTGAGCGCAGCATTAAAGCATTTATCAATCGACTCAATAAAATGACGCTTGAGACTAGGTGACTGCTCTAGTATCTGTTCTATTTCAAATCTTTGAGTTCTAATGGTTACTTCCCATCCCCTAAACTCATTGGGCATATCCACATAACAGCGCTTGAGAATATGCTCAAGCAAAACTTTAAGTCTACTGATTAACTCGCGTCTATCTCTACCAGCCAAACCCTCTAACTCCTCTATTAAATTTTCAATATCAATATTTTGTAAATCACGCGATCGCAATTGCAAGATCACTGTCTCTAGCCATAGATTGAGATCGGTGTCATAGAGTGTCTGTTTTACCATTGCTTGAGTCATCATTTTTTCTCCCTTGCTACTGGTGCGATCGCTTAACCTTTCCTTAAATCTATAGTATCATGAGCAATGTCAGTGCTTAGGGCTTAGCAACGGGGCAAAATTGGATAAGGAGCAATTTTTAGATAAATATCAAGCATTGCAAACCCCTGCCAATGCTGAACTATGGGCTGTATTGAAACTATGGTTATCTGAAAGTAAGTCTGATGATGAGATTGCGGCAGCTTTAGGAAGAAATCGATCAACAGCTACCAGAAAAATTGGGGATATTTGCAAACATTTTGGTACAGACATAAGTGGTAAAAAAGAACAGCGTCAACAGCTTGTACTTTTGTTTCGTAGGTATTGCTCAGATTTTGAAGTCCATTCTAGTCTTTATCCTGATTGGATAGAGTCTAATTTAACTGCCACAAAACCTGCAAATATCGTTGCTGAAGTCGTTCCTATTACGCTAATAGTATCAACATCATTCGACCTACTTGGACGAGATGCCGATCGCCAAAAACTAATCGAACTCAGCCAAAAACATAAACTCATATTACTCAAAGCGGCGGCGGGGATTGGCAAATCGACATTAGCGAGACATTTCCTTGAGACGCAATTTACTAAGGTGATTCGGCTAGAGATGGGTTTAGAGTCGGGGAATGTGACTCCTGCGGAGGAGAAGGTTTCG
>JAYTWB010000219.1:0-2648 GCA_043743655.1 Cyanobacteriota bacterium
TCAACACATAAAAAAGAGCGAACCTAGGTTCGCTCTTTTTTATGTGTTGATTCTTTTAGGACAAACCAAATCCTCAAAAAGTGTGAGACATTTTGACAATAAAAAACTTATAATAAAAAACTTCCAAAAGTGAAATGCCACTTCTGGAAGATGTTATAAAGAAATTTAACAGCTAATATATAGCCAATAAATATATAGCCAATATATTTACAATTCAGTGAAATCCCCATCTGATATTGATATCAAGAACCATGAAAGTTCTAAACATACTAAATATGTTTGACAAGTATTTAATGAGTGAGTATTGAAAAAGTGAAACACTCGAAAAAAGTAAAAATTTTTATTGCTCTAGTAAGTGGATAAAAATTTATCTAGATACAGCAAGCGCAACTTCTCTTTCTTCAGGTGGCTTCAGACTAGGGAACAAGAAATGATTTTCTTCAACATACTGTGCTCCAAATAGTCCTTTCTCTGCCCAGAAGTATCGATCTGTTGTATGCTCATTACGTCTTACGAGCAACAGTGCTGGAGGAAGAATGCCATGTGTGTGAATGTACTTGCGTGCAGCCGTCACGGGCTTGTCTTCACCGCTATCGATACTAAATTGAGGAATATGCTCTAGGATTTTGCGCCCTTCTTGGCGACGGCGACTCTTCCGCTTACGTCTCCTTGCCAAATCAATACCTCCTAATTTAGACCCTGGAATGTGATCGGGATTACAAAACATAGTTATTATAGCTAGGGTAAATAAAAAATTTCAAGTTTTCTTTACAAATTTTTGTTACTTTGTACTTTTATGTACTTTAAATTGGTACACTATAATCCCAAAAAAGTAAAGGGGTTAGCTTCAAGGCTCCTGACTTTGATCGCCTTATTCGGGGTAATAAATTATCTAGATACTTTGTCTGTAAATAGGACGGCGCTGGCATCTGAGCTGAATCCTTTAAGTGCAGTTCAAAAACGTGATCAGCTAATTATTGGGATCAAAGATAATTTGCCACCTCTCGGATTTTACGATCGCGATCGCAACTTAGTTGGTTTAGAAATTGACATTGCTCGTGAATTAGCTAAAGAGCTAAATACCAAATTTGAATTATTGCCCCTAAAAAATCGCGATCGCCTATCGGCATTAGTAAATAATCAAGTAGATTTAGCGATCGCTCAAATTACAGTCACCACCAATCGCTCTCGTCTAGTTGATTTTTCGTTGCCTTACTACACTGACAGCACGATTGTCATCACTAAACGCAACATAACCGCTCAAGACCTTAGTCAATCATCAGCGATCGCCGTTCTCAAAAATTCGACAGCGATCGCCGCAATCCAATCCCAATTCCCTAAAGCTACTATTATTGGGGCAAACTCTTATCAAGATGGTCTCACTGCCCTGCAAGTTGGCAAGGTTAAAGCTTTTGTAGGCGATCGCAGCAGCCTTAGCCAATGGCTCAAAGAGCATCCTGAATATGATCGCATTGGTCAACCTTTAGCAATACATAGTTTAGCGATCGCTTTACCTCGCGGGTTGCAGCATTTAGAGTTACGCGCTCAAGTATTTCAGATTGTCGAGAAATGGCGCAAAAATGGGTGGCTCCAAGAAAGAATAAATTATTGGGGTCTGTAAAACTTAAACAAAAAGAGAGCGCATTGCGCTCTCTTTTTGTTTAAAAGCTCGCAAAGTGAGCTTTTAAATTTAGTTTGTTCTAGCTGCGATCGCCTTTATAGCCAGACTCATCGGCTAACTTATCTAAAGGAAGATCACCTGAAATCATCCTGCCATTGATCTCCCAAGTCGGAAAACTTTGAATACCTTTTTGTTGGCATAGTGCAGTCTGTGATTTTTCACCCTTAGGATCGCACTCAACGTAAGGAATTAATTTTTTTGCTTCGCCAAACTTCTTCTTCTGATCTTGGCAATGAGGACACCAATATGCACCATACATCTTTGCATTAGTTACGGTCAGATGTTGCGCTAAGCGCCCCGCAAAGCTATTGCCCTGAGCTGCCAGCTTACCTTGACTAGCATAAACACCCAAAGTCCCAGTCAGCGTAACGATCGCCACGATCGCCCCTGTAAAAAACAGTTGACCAACATCTTTCCAGACATTACCAAATACTGTCAGCAACCAAATTGTTGTCATCGCCGCTGCTGAAGCAAGGCAATAAATACAAACCTGTGGCTGACCGCCAATACTGCCTGAGGCGAGTAAATACATCAAGTATCCACTAAACACAAATGTTGATGAAGACACCATAAACATCAAAAAGGCAGATACTTCTTTAAGTTGTGTTTGGGCTTTAGGATCATCGCGTTTTAGTATCAAAGGCAATCCAGCTAAAACACCCAAAGTCAGATAGCCAAAAGCTCCAAAAATGGTTAAAGGAATCCCAAAAACTTTGGCATACTCACTACTTAGCACCAAGTCACAACCACTGCCCTCAACTTTGCAAAAGGCAACTTGCTGTCCAAAAAAGTGAGTCACAGTCAAATAAGTTGTAAGCGAAAAGCCAAATAGCGACAAAGCAGCGATCGCAGGGCGCGACCACCGATGCAACCTTGGCTCAGAGCGTTTTCTTGTAGCTGTTCCTGACAATTTATACCTACCTGCTCAAACTAAATAATCAAGCAACCGACACAAAGCGCCGTTTGC
>JAYTWB010000220.1:0-24683 GCA_043743655.1 Cyanobacteriota bacterium
GCACAGAGACTGGATGCCATCAAAACTCTTGATTTCTTCGATTAACTCCATCGCTTTCGGACGAGAAGTCTGGATCATTAGAGTGGGGAATCCTTCACCTTTGGGATTAGCAATGATCGCAGGAAATTTGTCAGAAAGCTGATGATAGATATTTGATTCGCGTAAAATCTCTATCTGATTCCACGGCAAAGTCAGCATATTGATCAAGGCATTATCTGGCCAGAGAGCTTCGCTAATTAGGGGCGAATCATCATCTTCTTCTTTAATCAATTGATATAATTCGTCAGCCAGTTCGGGCATGGTCTTGACAAGAATTTTGATTGTTTCTTCGACCTCACTATCTAGGCTCGGTGCATAGATTGTGTAGTTGCTAGCCAAATTACTAAAACTAGAATTTAGACGTTTCCGATGCTGATGCCAAAATTTATTTAAAGCTTCAAGTGCGACTGTGAGTGCGATCGCTTCTTCGTCATATAGATAAGGTCTACCGCCTTCAAGAGGATGCAAAGTGCCGTAGATTGGCTTTAGCGGTGGTTTTGCGGCTGACAAAGCTCGAATTTTTCCCCGCGATAAAAATGTTGGAAAGTCATTTTCCATTTCCAAATCAGGTGTTTCAAACAAATTAAATAGACAGTCTTGATGCAAAAATGTCTCTTCGATTTCATCTTCAGAGTTGCCTGAGATAATCCGATGTCGAAATTTGACAAGCGACTCTTCGGTACGATAAAAGATTACGCCCTGTTCCAAACCCATCTTACCCATGACGATCGCGTAAAGTGTGTCAATGTCCCAGCGATCGAGCTTAATCGAAATGACCTGATGATCCGAGAGGCACTCCCACGGTGCATTTTGCCATAGTTGATCTGACTGCTTGTGCAGAGCCGCCGCAAATTTGGCGGGTACTGTCGGCGGAGTTTCTGTAAAGCTCTCTAAGATATGTGAAAAAATCTCATCAATCAATGGCAGCTGTTCGATATATTCGACCGAAATCCCCAAATCTTGGAGTACGCCGCGCAAATAAAACTGGAGTTCGCGATCGCACACCAAAATCTTTTGGGGTAAGGATGGCTGTGCGGGACTTTGCGGATGCTCGATCGCTTGTAACAAAGCCCGCACAAATGCTTCTTGTCCTATGACAGAGTCAACTACATCCATAGAGCGCACCATGCCCATCGAGCCATCCACCCACAAGATACAGTGAGGCTTGGACTCGCTGTCATGACCATGTAGCGGAATAATATTAGATGTGTCTTGATGTTGACGTATTTTGGCTGGCAAAGCACGGCGATCGCCTTCCCAAACTGCATTGGACTGCTTGAGTTTTTGGAGGCGGCGAAGAGTAGATTTGTTTAGCGTAGTCATCGAAAATATTCTCTAGATTAGCCACTCTCAGAAAATTCCCAAGAGTGCATTGATCGATTTAACTATGATATGTGTAGAAATTGTTGAATAAGATCAGAAATTATCGCAATTGACAACCATTACCAACTCAAAAAATAGATAGTGACGCAAACCAACCTTGCCTACTTTTTGGGTTTTAGCGATATATTTAGTAAAGATAATCATCAAATAAAATTATATTTCTGCACTTATGGACGAGCTAAAACCGATTCTCAATGAGTTCTTAGGGCAACCCGTTGCATTTTTTGGTGGACTCGTTTCGGGCTTTCTCAAGCTCGATCTGCAACAAGACCCGCTCAAGGGTTGGCTAGAAAAGCAAGGTGCAACACCGACTACTAGCACGACATCTGCGTCTAGCAGTAATGATGGTCCTCAATCGATTTCTATTGATTAAACAAATAAAAAATAAGATCATCGAGCTTAGGGAACCTTAAGTTTGATGATCTTATTTTAATGATTTTAAAATGTAACTTATGTGGTTTCCTTATTTCTTGCTGGCGGTCGCCTATCTCTTAGGGTCTTTTCCTACGGGGTATCTGGTTGGGCGTATAGCTGGTATTGATATTCGTCAGCATGGCTCTGGCTCGACAGGTGCAACCAATGTGTGGCGCAATGTCGGTAAGTTTGCAGGCATCAGCGTATTTGTGATCGACTTCGCTAAAGGGGCGATCGCTATTTATCTGATGCAACAAGCAAACTGGTTGATGGCAAATCTAGGTTTTGAGAATATAGCGATCGCCAATCTGTCAATTTTTGTGATTGGGGCGGGGATGTTAGCCCTCATTGGTCATAGTCGCCCAGTTTGGTTAGGTTTTAAGGGCGGCAAATCGGTGGCGACTGGTGTAGGGATTTTGTTTGTGTTGAATTGGGCGGCGGCGATCGCGGCTTTTAGTGTTTGGCTAGCGACAATGGCAATCTGGAGAACTGTCTCGGTTAGTTCGATCGCGGCGGCAGCGATCGCTCCAGTTTTGATGTGGGCATTGCAACCGAATCCAATCTATTCAATATTTGTGACAGTTGGCTGCATCTTTGTAATTTGGCTACATCGCTCTAATATCGAGCGCATCCTCAATGGCACAGAACATAGCTTCAAGTCTGACTCAAAAGTCTAGATAGAAAGCGGTTAATCTGCTGATGTGACCCCTGCTACTTTTCCAAAACCTGAGAAGAGTCTTAATGATTGTAGACTTAATCTGAATACTGTTGATTTCTCATGCGTTTGGAACAGTTACAGGCTTTTTTAGCAGTTGCTGAAACTGGCAATTTTCAGCAAGCCGCACAGAAATGTGGGGTCAGCCAATCAACAATTAGCCGACAGGTACAATCACTGGAAGTTGCTGTTGGTTTGTCATTATTTCACCGTCAAGGAAGTGCGAAGCTAACACTTGGTGGCGATCGCTTGTTGCCACATGCCAAGAAAATTTGCCAACTATGGGCTACCGCCGAGCAGGAACTAATCGATTTGCAAGCTGGCAAGCAAACTGAACTTTGTGTGGCAGGGATACCTTCAGCTTGTGCTTATCATTTGCCGCCTGTCCTCCAAAAATTTTCTATAGCCTATCCTAATGTTCAGTTGCGAGTAACGACATTGGGAAGCGATCGCGCCCTTAAAGTTCTCAAAGATGGCTTAATTGATATTGCGATCGTGATGAATAATCCATTTTTGAATGCTAGTTCTGACATGGTGGTGACGCATCTATATGAAGAAAAGATTCAACTATTGATGCCTGTAAACCATCCACTTAGCCACAAAAAGAACTTGACTTGGCAAGATTTAGATAATTTTCCGCAAGCTGTGTTTAAAGACGGCTATGGCTTACAGCGCCTCGTGCAGGATCAATTTAATCGTCAAGGACTTTGTTTAAATGCGGTATTGGAACTAAATTCTCTTGAAGCTTTTAGAGGTGTGGTTAAGCAAGGGAGTTTGCTCGCTTTGTTACCTGAAACTTTTTTGGCGGAATTAGCTGATGATCCTGATCTGGTCGTGCGATCGCTAGATGCACCAAATTTGGTTCGCGAAATTGTCTTAGTCACAACTCGCGATCGCATCCAAATTCCGCCGATTCAATATTTCTGTAGGCTAGCTTCGGAGATGATTCAGCAACAAATTCCCATGGTTTTGAAGAGCGTTTTAAAATCCTAGATAGGCGTTATAATTCAACCTCTAACCGACTTTTTCGTTAAATTCATCCAAAGAACAATGAGTAAAGAATTTCGCGAATTTTTGCGTAAAGTTGGTAGCGGTACACATACCAGCAAAAGCTTGACGCGTCAGGAAGCTGAGACGGCGACAATCATGATGTTGCAAGGTGTGGCGACTCCCGCCCAGATTGGGGCTTTTATGATCGCCCATCGGATTAAGCGCCCGACCAGTGACGAGATCGCGGGAATGCTTGATGCTTACAAGGTTCTGGGGGCAAAGCTTCCGTCTCTCGCTTCAGAAAAGCAGGTGCTGGTAATGGGATCGCCCTATGATGGGCGATCCAAAACTGCACCTGTCAGTCCTGCCACCGCGATTGTCTTGGCAGCAGCGGGAATACCTGTATTAATGCATGGTGGTGATCGGATGCCAACCAAAGAGGGTTTACCATTTATCGAAATCTGGCAAGCCTTGGGGATAAATTTATCAGATTTGACGATCGCTCAAGTCCATCACAGTTTAGAAACGCACAATTTTGGTTTTGCCTATTTACCTAAGCATTTCCCTTTTGCCCAAAGCATCGTTCCCTATCGCGATCAAATTGGTAAACGTCCACCCTTCGCCACTCTTGAGCTAATCTGGTCGCCTTATCAAGGTCGTCAACTAATTGTGTCAGGGTTTGTCCATCCGCCCACTGAGACTAATATTCGCGAAGCTTTTGCGAAACATGGAATTACTGAATTCGCCACGATAAAAGGACTAGAAGGAAGTATGGATTTACCGCGATCGCGCACAGCTATTATCGGTGTTAATCATGGCGATCGCTTTGAGCGTTTGATCTTATCAGCGCGTGAATATGGCTTTAGTTCTGAAGACATCGCGATCGCGGATGCTTCAGAACTTGCCGTTAAAATCACTTCTGCACTCAAAGCGGAACCTTCCGAATATCTCAATTCATTGTTATGGAATTGCGGATTTTATCTCTGGCTCTATGGATTAGATCGCGAAATAGCAGATGCGATCGCCCATGCTCAAGAGATTATTAGTAGTGGAGCCGCCATGCAAAAATTGCAAGATTTACGCAAACATGACCGACTATACTTAATTTAGACATCCCTGATTTGTAAATTGACATTATGTGTGGAATTGTTGGCTATATCGGACATCGTTCGGCAAATGAGGTTTTAATCTCAGGCTTACGCAAGCTTGAGTATCGGGGCTATGATTCCGCAGGCGTTGCCACAATTCCGCTAGGCGATCGCAGTTTACATCGGGTCAGAGCTAAGGGCAAGCTGATCCAACTTGAAGAAAAGTTAACAGCAGATACTGCACCTGAAGCCCCAATTGGTATTGGTCACACGCGCTGGGCAACCCACGGCAAGCCTGAAGAACATAATGCCCATCCACATACTGATACAACTGGCAATCTAGCAGTCGTACAGAACGGCATCGTTGAGAACTATCTCATGCTTCGCAATGAGTTAAAAGAACTTGGTCATGTGTTTGTCAGCGAAACAGATACAGAAGTTATTCCTCACATGATTGCGGAATTTCTGACCCAGTTGGACAAGCAAGGCAATATTATTCCTGAGAAATCACCTTCAATTTTATTTGAAGCAGTACGGCTAACCGTTGAGAAGTTGCAGGGTGCTTATGCGATCGCGGTTGTTCATGCTGACTATCCTGACGAATTGATCGTAGTCCGCCAGCAAGCACCTCTGGTGGTCGGGATTGGTAAAGACGAAAACTTCTGTGCTTCTGATACTCCTGCACTCGTTGCTTACACGCGCACCGTAATCGCTTTGGAAAATGGTGAAATTGCGCGACTGACTAGAGAAAGTGTGCAAGTTTATAATTCAAAAGGCGATCGCATCCGCCGTGCGCCTCAGACTCTTAACTGGAATCCAACTATGGTAGAGAAGCAAGGCTTTAAACACTATATGCTCAAAGAGATTTATGAGCAGCCAGGAGTGTTTCGCGCAGGGCTAGCCAGTTATATTAGCGAATCAAATTGTATTCAGCTAGGTTTGCCCATAGGTTTTATCAGCCAAGTTGCTCGTGTCGAAATTATTGCCTGTGGAACCAGTTGGCACGCCGCCCTAATTGGCAAATATCTGCTAGAGCAAATCGCAGGTGTGCCGACTAGCGTGCAGTATGCTTCTGAATATCGCTACTCGCCACCACCTTTTTTGCCAAATACGCTTGTGATTGGTGTGACTCAATCAGGTGAGACTGCCGATACTCTCGCAGCTTTGGAATTAGCAAAATCACGAGGCGATCGCTGTCTCGGCATTACCAATCGCGTGGAAAGTTCTATTGGAAGAATTTGTGATGCGGTACTTGATACTCAAGCAGGAATTGAAATTGGTGTGGCGGCAACAAAAACTTTTGTTGCTCAATTGCTAATGTTCTATCTATTGGCTCTAGAGTTCGGCATTACTACTCGTAAACTTAGCGAGCAGAAAACTCAAGAATTAATCACAGGACTGCGCCAACTTCCTGCTTATATGGAACGCATTCTCGAAAGTCAGGAGCGTTATATCGAAGAGCTTTCGCGTCAGTTTACGCATACTAAAGATTTTATCTTTCTTGGTCGTGGCATCAACTTCCCGATCGCACTTGAGGGCGCACTCAAGCTCAAAGAAATCAGCTATATCCACGCCGAGGGCTATCCCGCAGGCGAAATGAAGCATGGACCGATCGCCTTACTAGATGAAGATGTGCCTGTAGTAGCGATCGCCACACCTGGCAGCGTCTATGAAAAAGTGCTATCTAATTCTCAAGAAGCAAAGGCGAGAGATGCAAAACTAATCGGTGTTGCTCCCCTTGATGATCCTGCGGCTGATGATGTTTTTGATTACATTTTACCCATTCCTGTAGTTGATGAAATTTTCTCGCCTGTTTTGACGGTAATTCCTTTACAACTTCTGGCTTATCATGTGGCGGCTCATCGTGGTTTAGATGTTGATCAGCCAAGAAATCTCGCGAAATCAGTAACTGTTGAATAAACCAAATTGAATAGCCTGAAAAAAGCAGCCCTCAGTCTATTTTCAGGTTATTTATGATTGCCTTGCTTTGGCTTGAAATAAAAACTATGCAATGGTTCATACAGTTAGTCAACACCATCAACGACTCGCTTTGGCAAGCAAACTGCCCGTTATGCAAGCGACCTACGGAGGGGATTTTATGCAAAGATTGCGATCGCCAAATAACGGCTTATCAATCACCAAATTTTTTGCAGCTCGACTATCCCATCTCTCCTGCAACTCCACTTTATAGTTGGGGTATTTATGATGGTGCATTGAAAAGAGCGATCGCTGCTTGCAAGTATAATAATCATCCCGAAATCATGGCGGCGATCGCTCTCAAAATTGCAGAAACATGGAAGCGATCGCCAGATGCTCAACTTTTTAAAAAATCATTCCCAAAATCACTTGTGATTCCAATTCCCCTTCATCCCAACAAATTAAAGTCTAGAGGATTTAACCAAGCCGAAATTTTGGCGCGTCATTTTTGTGAATCTGTAAACTTGCCATGCAATTCTCAATTATTGCAACGAATTAAAGATACCAAAGCCCAAATGCAAACCAAGACCAAACAGGAACGTGAGGCGAATCTAGCTAAAGCTTTTATAATTTCATCAAATCGACTTTCATCAAATCGACACTCTCATCAGCGAGATGTGATTTTATTTGATGATATCTACACTACTGGCGCGACAATTCGCGAAGCGATCGCAACTCTTGCCGCCAGCAACATGACAGTACGAGGCGTAATTGTCCTTTCGCGTCCCCAATTTAAAAACTAAAAGCTAGTTGTGAAGTTCGAGTTCGGATTTCATTTTTTCGAGCGTCATATTCATCTGCTCAAACATCTGCTGCGGCGTGATCCCAAAATTGCCTAACTGATTTTCCAATTGCTTCAGGGTCATTTGTGCCATAAAGTCATCGGACAATTCAAACCGCTTCATAAAAATTTTATAGCGATCCATCATCTCTTCCATCTTGTCAATAAAGAGAATTTTGCCTTCGCGATCGAACTTGCCATAACTACCGCCCAGTTGCGTTAAGGCTTGATAGTCTTGAAATAGGTTACGAGCTTCATGCTGAACAATCTCAGAATCAAAAAATGCCATCTTAATGCTCTGGTTAACTTAGATATGTTTTCATTTTACAATCTCGGTCAACTTTACAGAAATTAGCCAAAGTGAGGATATCACTCCATCCAACAGCAGAGGCGGCGCTCTGAATTGCCTCTGCTCTGGCGCTTATGGCGGGATTCTAAGTCATGATTGGTACGGCACGATCTCGATTGCGTGGCAAATATCTGACCGAAACCCGCTTTAGGTCAAATTTAGATTCGATCTCGTGGACATAATCCACTGCCTCGCCATCATGTTCGCGACTGTCGAGAATTTCGAGTAAGCTCAGAATCTCTGAGTCTAAGCCAGGATTGCCAATAAATAAGTGCATCAGAGTTTCGCAATTATCATCATCAGCATATATAGGAATGTAATAAATATAGGGGGTATCCATAAGCTCCGTGTCACCTAGTAAATTTACTGTAAATTCGGTCAAGCTTTGAAATCTTGTAAATCTTAGATAGCATCTTAGATTGTATTTAAACAAGTTAGCGTAAATGAAATAAAGATATCGCAATTACTAATAAAGTCAAGATCGCTATAGAACATTGCCATAAAGCGTAAACTGGGAAACTACAATAGAAATATAAAAATTAGCTTAGCGATCGCCCACACCAATAAAGTGGGGCAGAAAAGTGAGATTTATCTAATCATGCTCAATCCAGACCCTAATACAATTCAACTCACCCAAGATGACTACGAGCGCTACTCGCGTCATCTGATCTTGCCAGAAGTCGGAGTAGAGGGACAAAAGCGCCTCAAAGCAGCCAGCGTACTATGCATCGGTACGGGTGGCTTAGGTGCGCCTTTGTTGTTATATCTCGCCGCCGCTGGTGTCGGACGCATCGGCATCGTGGACTTTGATGTGGTAGACACCTCTAATCTCCAGCGTCAGGTCATCCATGGCACTAGCTGGGTCGGTAAACCGAAGATCGAATCTGCTAAGGCGCGCATCTTAGAAATCAACCCTCATTGTCAAGTTGACCTATACAATACCCAAATATCTTCAGCCAATGCTTTGGAGATCATGGCTCCCTATGACATCGTTGTCGATGGTACTGACAACTTCCCCACGCGTTATTTAGTCAATGATGCTTGTGTGCTGCTAAATAAACCCAATGTCTACGGCTCGATTTTTCGCTTTGAAGGACAAGCGACTGTCTTCAACTATGAAGGTGGACCAAACTATCGCGATCTCTATCCAGAGCCACCACCACCTGGGTTAGTTCCCTCTTGCGCTGAAGGTGGTGTCTTGGGCATTCTCCCGGGTATCATTGGCGTGATCCAAGCCACTGAGACTGTTAAAATTATTTTAGGGCAAGGAAATACTCTGAGTGGTCGTTTGTTGCTTTACGATGCTCTGAAAATGACTTTCCGAGAGCTAAAGTTGCGTCCAAATCCAGAACGTCCTGTAATTGAGAAGTTGATTGATTATCAAGTATTCTGTGGTATTCCTCAACAAAAAGCCAACGATATGCAAGCACAACAAGCGATCGCCGAGATTACAGTTACAGAACTCAAAGCAATCATTGATTCTGGCACTAAAGACTATGTAATCATCGATGTCCGTAATCCCAATGAATGGGAAATTGGCAGAATCCCGAACACGGTGTTAGTACCTTTGCCAGAAATCGAAAATGGTAATGGTATTGACAAAGTTAAGGCTTTGCTAAATGGACAGAAGCTAATCGCACATTGCAAAATGGGCGGGCGATCGCTAAAGGCTTTAGGAATTCTCAAGCAAGCTGGAATTGATGGCATTAACGTTGAAGGCGGCATTAATGCATGGAGCGATCAAATCGATCCTTCAGTTCCAAAGTATTAAAAGATTATTTGAGTAGTACAGATAAAACTTTGAAAGCACCGCGAAGCGGCGCTTTCAAAGTTTTGTCTGGGTTTTTAACAATTAATATCTCAAAGTCAAAAATATCAGATCGCTATAAATCGTTGAAATTCACTTTTTCGTATTTCTCAAACGGTTGATGTATCCAAGGATTGTCTAATAAAAAGTCTACATAATAATCTGGCTTCGCAGCCGAGCAAGCTTTAAACCATAAAACCGCCGATCGCACTTCAGTAACTGCATATTCTTGATGTTGGCTAAGCCATTCGAGAATACGCAAGACTGTTTTGCCTGAATCGACTAGATCATCAACCAATAAAATTCGCTTGCCGAGTGTGGCTGTGGTCATAGTGATGCTATGCGCGATCGCTAAGTCGCCTCGTTCTTGAAAATCCTTGCCACGATAAGAACAAGCTGAGAGAATCGCTAATGGTTTGTTATAGATTCGCGAAAGCACATCACCAATCCGTAATCCGCCTCTAGCGAGACAGAGGATTTGATCAAACTCCCATTGAGATTCATAAATTTGGGCTGCCAATTGTTCGATTTTGGCATGATATTCTTCCCACGAAATGTAAAGATCGGACATAGGGGTAGAAGCAGCACAAAGCATCATATCTATCTTATGGTATGAATCAGGATATTCGATTGGACTTGTCGAAAAAGAGGGCTTAGACTAGAGATAGATCAATATGCGATAGGAAGACAAAAACATGGTGGCTGTTGTTGAGATTCCCTCTATTCAAAAAATTGTGCAACAGCCAATTGAGCGCAAGCTCTCAATGCAGGTTGCCGAGATTGCTGCCAACACAACAACGATGCGATCGCTTGATTGGGATCGCGATCGCTTCGACATTGAGTTTGGTTTACAAAATGGTACAACCTATAACTCGTACATCATCCGTGGCGAAAAACTAGCGCTAGTCGATACATCTCATGCTAAGTTTCGCGAATTGTATCTCCAGACTCTAAATCAGCAGCTTGACCCTTCGCAGATTGATTATCTGGTGATCAGCCATACCGAGCCAGACCATAGTGGCTTAGTTCCCGAAATCCTTGCGCTTGCACCGAATGTGACCGTAGTTGGCACTAAGGTAGCTCTGCAATTTTTAAATGATTTGATCCATCAGCCTTTCAAACAACAGGTTGTCAAAAATGGTGATCAAATTGATTTGGGTAATGGTCACATTTTGCAATTTGTAAACGCCCCAAATTTGCATTGGCCAGATACGATGATGACCTTTGACCACGCCACATCGATTTTGTATACCTGCGATATTTTTGGGATGCATTACTGCACTGATGCTGTCTATGACGAAGATTTGAAGCGAGTTATGCCAGACTATCGCTTTTACTATGAGTGCCTAATGGCTCCGAATGCGAGATCGGTAATTTCGGCAATGAAGCGGATGGATGACTTGCCACCAGTGCAGATAGTCGCCAATGGACATGGTCCTTTGTTGCGCTATAACGTCAAAGAGCTAACCGAAAACTATCGCAAATGGAGCCAAGAGCAGACTAAGGGCGAAACCAATGTGTTGGTTTGCTATGTGTCTGACTACGGCTATGGCGATCGCCTATCCCAAGCGATCGCGCGCGGGGTTGCCAAAACAGGCGTGGCAGTGGAAATGGCTGACCTCAAAGCGATCGATTTGCAAGAATTACGCGAACTGGTTAGTCATGCGGCTGGCTTGGTTGTTTGCACTGCACCTGCCTCGAATACTCATGTCGAAACGGCGATCGGGGCTATCTTGGCGGCAGCTAGCGGCAAACAGGTAATTGGTTTATATGAGCCACATGGGGATCAAGATTCATCGATTGACTTACTAAATAATCGATTTAAAGATTTGGGAGTAATTAATGCTTTTTCGGCGATCAGAGTGCGCGAAAATCCTAATGAGGCAACTTATCAGCTCTGCGATGAAGCGGGAACTGACTTAGGACAGTTGTTGACTCGGAAAGAAAATATTAAGCAACTAAAAGCGATCGATGCTGATCTTGATAAAGCTTTGGGACGTTTAGCGGGTGGTTTGTATATCATCTCCGCTGCTAAGGGTGGTGCGCGCAGTGCGATGCTGGCTTCTTGGGTTGCCCAAGCTAGTTTCAAGCCGCTCGGCTTTACAGTGGCGGTAGCCAAAGATCGGGCGATCGAGTCGTTTATGCAAGTGGGCGATCGCTTTGTGTTAAATGTTCTCGAAGATGGCAATTATTCCAAGCTCATGCAGCATTTCTTAAAGCGATTTGCCCCTGGAGCTGATCGCTTTGCGGGTGTCAAGACTCAGCCGTCAACTTATGGCGCACCGATTCTCACAGATGCGCTTGCTTTCATGGAGTGTGAAG
The DNA here is from genome assembly GCA_043743655.1 of Cyanobacteriota bacterium. Classification (GTDB taxonomy): domain Bacteria; phylum Cyanobacteriota; class Cyanobacteriia; order Pseudanabaenales; family Pseudanabaenaceae; genus Pseudanabaena. Next base: position 11,866 of record JAYTWB010000220.1, read on the forward strand.
TGATCAGCCGCATGGAATGTAGCGATCATTGGCTAATCTACGCGATCGCTGAAGACGGTCGAGTTTCTAAACCCGAAGCTCTCACCGCCGCGCATCACCGCAAAATTGGTAATCATTACTAATAAGAGCAGGGCGCAAAGCGCCCTGCTCTTATTAGTTGGGATAAAAATCTTGATCAAAAACTTGAGCAAAAGTATAAAGACATTCTGACGGTAAATCATCTTTATCCAATGGGGTCTCTTTGACGACTAGCGCGATCGCTTGTTTATAGGATTTAGCGATCGCTTCCTCTAAATATGGCTTAAGGCTAGGATTTTCGTTGACAAGTTCGAGTATTTCATCACGTTGTAACTCAATAGTGATTCTCCAACTTTTACCTCGCAAATGTTGTTGATATTCCCACTTGAGTAAATGCCCGATTAAAACACCAAAACGGTTTCGTAATTCCTGTTTTTGTTGTTTACCCAAAGATGCTATTTCCTCCGCGAGATTTTCTATGTCTAAGCCTTGTAACTTACCGAGTCGAAGTAACTGAGCTTGTTCCTGTGTCCATGCGTAGAAATCTTGCTCATATTGATTTTTAGCTTGTTTAGTGGATGGATAAACATCATTTAACTTACTTATATCTAGCATTTTCTCTCTCCCATTCAAGACATACAGCGCGAAGCTCTGCATATCCAAACACTATAGCGTTTCTGATTTTGCAGTAAATAAGATCGAAAATTTTACACTAATTTTACACTTTACCAAAGCGGCGATCGCGTTCTTGATAATCAATTAACGCTTGATGAAATTCACTACGATTAAAATCTGGCCAAAGCGTATGCGTGAAATACATCTCGGTATAAGCCATTTGCCAAAGCAAAAAATTGCTCAACCGCCTCTCACCACTGGTGCGAATTAATAGATCAGGATTATCAGTTCCTGCGGTGTAGAGATGCTGCTCAAATAAGTTTTCGTCAATATCTTCAGGTTTGACCTCGCCAGATTGCGCTGCCTCGGCAATCTGGCGACAGACTCGGACAATCTCGCGGCGACTGCCATAGTTGATCGCCACTGTGAAATGAATCGCTTGATTATTGGCTGTGGCAATCTGCGATCGCGTAATCTCTGATCGCAAAGAACTGGATAGCGAATCAAGATCGCCTACAAAAGAAATGCGTACCCCTTCACGACACATTTCTTCTAATTCGCGGCGCAACATCCGCTCAAACAACACCATCAAAAAATCAACTTCTTGGGCGGGACGACTCCAATTTTCGGTCGAAAAAGCATAGACCGTTAACGCGGCAATTCCCCAGTCCTTACAACAGCGCAATAAGTCTTTGAGCGCATCTACTCCTTGTCGATGCCCAGCTATCCTTGGCATTCCCTTCTGTTTTGCCCAGCGTCCATTACCGTCCATAATTACGGCAACGTGTTTGGGCAGAAGCTGGCGATCTAAATCCGTTGGCAAAGTTTGCAATAGCTTAGCAGTCATTTCTTTTCTGACGATTTTCGATTTACCATGTTTCTGAAATCCAGTCTTGACCAGAGCCAATTAAATCTCGGTACTTTTCTTCCTAAAGGAATCGGACGATAATTGCCTAGTTTAGTTTCTAAGATTTCCCGCAGACGACTACTGGTGACAGGACGATCTAATATGCCATTTTCGGCGATCGCAATCGAGCCTGTTTCTTCAGAAACCACGATACAAAAACAATTTCTGACCCGATCAGTAATCCCCATCGCCGCCCGATGACGCGTGCCAATTTCTCGCGAGGCAGCTCGTTCTGAAATTGGCAAAATCACACCTGCCGCCAAAATTCGATCTTCGCGAATCAAGATCGCGCCATCGTGCAAAAGCGTTGAGGTCTGAAAAATCGTATGCAGTAATTCTTTGGATAATACCGCATTTAACTTTACGCCTGGCACTGAAAAATCACGCTCATCAATTGGTTCACCCGTCTCCATAATCATCAGCGCGCCCGTGCGATTTTGCGATAGCTCGATTACTGCCTCAATAATCTCTTCGATTACAGAATCAGTCTCAATCGGCGATCGCCGATTAGTTGTGGTTTGCAGTAAAGACAGCAAATCGCCGCGTCCTAGTCGTTCCAAAAATTTCCGCAATTCTGGCTGCAAAATCACTGCCATCGCCACGGCTGCACCAATCAATAATTTATCAAGAATAAAGTTTAGTAAGTGCAAACCTAAGCGATCGCTGATCACACTAGCGATCAATAAGAAAATAATCCCGCGCACCATCAATAAATTGCGGCGATCATTACTCAGAGACAACATCAGGTAAATTAATCCCAGTACGGCAAGGACATCGATCGCCTTCACGATGAATGCAATTGTGTTGATATTGGTGAACCACTGCATTCATCGCCCTCGCATTCGCAACTTAAAAACCACTTGCCCAACTATGGCTCAACTATTGGCGTAGTCTCTCTGGCAGACAATCTTGACGCAATAAATCCTCACGAGTTTCCCGTTTGATGATCAAACTGGATACACCCCCTTCCACCAGTACTGCCGCAGGTTTAGGCAAACGATTGTAATTGGAAGCCATGCTGTAATTGTATGCGCCTGTTCCCAGTACAACTAAGATGTCGCCAGGATTAGTGGGGGGTAATTGAATATCTTTAATCAAAATATCACCCGATTCACAATGCTTACCAGCGATCGTCACGGTTTGTGACAGTGCTGCACTCATATGATTTGCGACTACAGCCCGATATTGGGACTGATAAGTAATCGGGCGCGGATTGTCCGACATCCCACCATCAACGGTGATGTAAGTGCGGATGTCAGGCACAGTTTTGCTGCCACCGATCGTATAAGCGGTCACGCAAGTTGAGCCAACTAGCGATCGCCCTGGCTCACACAGTAATTTTGGTAATGGCAAACCTGCGCTGACAAAGGCTTCAGTTACGCCCGCCACCACAGCTTTGATCCAATCTTCGATACTAGGTGGATCATCAGACTCGACATAACGAATCCCCAAACCACCGCCAATATTTAGTTCTGAGAACTGCAAGCCATATTTTTCACCTGCCAGCTTAAACCACTGCACCATTACACCGCCAATATCTTGATGCGGTTGCAATTCAAAAATCTGGGAACCGATGTGAGCATGGATACCAATACAGTTGAGGTTAGAGGTTGACAGAAAGGCAAATACTGCTTCGATTTCGTTGGGATCAAAGCCAAATTTGCTGTCAATATGTCCTGTCTGGATATATTCATGGGTATGGCACTCAATGCCTGGAGTCAAGCGCAACATGATCCGTGGTTTAGATGCTTGCTCTTCTGCAATTCGATCTAAGGTTTTTAGCTCATGCCAATTATCAACTACAACTGTGCAGCCAGATTCGAGTGCATAGCTAAGTTCTTCAACTGATTTATTATTACCATGAAAATAAATCAAACTTGAAGTAACTCCAGCCCGCAGCGCCGTCAAGATTTCACCTGCGGAGACGACATCAATACCCAGCCCTTCAGAGCCAACGATCGCACAAACCGCTAGACAACTCCAAGCCTTAGAAGCATACAAAACCTGTGATGTGCCTTGATAGTGCTGCTTCAAAGCATCACGATATTGTTGACAAGCAGTCCTCAGACTAACTTCATCCAAAATATATAGCGGCGAGCCATACTGCTCTACTAACTCCACCACATCACAACCGCCAATCTCTAGGCGATCGCGTTTATTGGTGATCGCGGTCAAAGGTAAAAGTTGTTGATTTGGAGATAATCTATCCAAGCTAGAAATAGTCTCTTGTCGAAGACCCGATAAAACAGTAGTCATGAAATACCAATAACTTTTTGTAAAACTTTCTTAAATCTATTATAAAAAAATTTGGCTTTTAACTATCTATTTTTTGGAGATTTAGCGATCGCTGCAATTCTTCGATTTCGTCCTTGTGAGCGCGGACTTTAAGTTTTGCATCTGGCAAAAGCTGCAAACTAACCTTACGCTCACGCGGCACACCGCGCCAATAAAATATGCCAGCGATCGGCGATATGATTAAAGACCATAACCAAAGATTTTCTAAATCGGGAATTAAAGTACCAAGTACGATCCCCAGACAAACTAACCCAGTCGCCGCCAATATTGTCATAAATATTGCTAAAAATAGACTTGGCTTAACTTGCCCCAGCAAAACAGCGACATCGCGATCTGGATCAATCTCAATTACTTTATAAGTCCTTTGCTTAAAATGATCACGAACTTGCATTAATAAGCGATCGTCTGTGAGTTCACCCACAGCAAAAAGCGCATCAGTTGTCCGATCTCTAATCGAGCCACGCAAAAAAGAAATTAACCCGACAAACAATAAGATTGTCAAGACTAGGGTAGAGTACATTGTCGGAATTGTTGCAGGCATTTAGGCGAAAACTCTATAAGTTTGGGGTAAAATCTGTTTAGTTAATCATTATAAATTGCAGTACTAAAAAATTACTAATTGCATGACGACTAGAACTACTTGGGTAAAATACAACGATGACTACTGAATATCCTAAAGCTACTTATGTGGGCAAGTATGTCGATGATTCGTTTAAACTTGCCAAGTTTTTTCGAGTGTTGCGTAAACGTTGGTTTACGATTGCAGCCGTCTCGGCAACTGTATTTGCATCAGTTGCTTACTATACATTTACCCGAACTCCACAATATCGTTCAAACTCTTCGCTCCTCATCAACAACTCTACGATCGCTGTATCTGATATCCAAGTTCCGGGCTTGCCAGGGAGTTCACTGATTAACCTCGGCACAGAAGTTGGTATTCTTAGAAGTCGCTCTTTGATTGAGGTTGCTGCCTCTAAAATGAAGAAATCTGCTGCAACCAGTGGATATAATGTTGACGCTGGCATGATCATGAGTGGGTTGGAAATACGCCCTGAAAAAGATGCTCTGATTTTACGTCTAACTTATACAGATAGCGATCCAAAACGAGCGCGCGAAGTTCTTAATGCCTTATCCGAAACTTACGTTGAATATAGTTTAAAAGATCGCCGTACTAAGTCCAGTACGGCAATTAAGTTTATTCAAGACAAGCTCCCTCAAGTCAAGCAACAACTGGACAAATCTGCTTTAGCGGTCACTCAGTTTCGCAAAACTTACAACATAGTTGATCCTGAGACATATGCCGCCTCCGTCTACAAGATGCGCGAAGCCTTAGAAGTGCAGGCTCAAGACTTGCAAATCAAAATTGCTCAAGTCCAACAACAATATGAAGCGCTCAGTCGTCAAGTGGGCAAATCTCCAGAAGCGGCGATCGGCGGTGCGATTTTACAACAAGACTTGCCCTATCAATCTTTGGTTAAACAGTTTCAAGAAGTTGAGACTAATTATTTCTTGGAACGCACTAGATTTCGGGAAGATCATCCTAATGTCCTCGCCCTCAAAGATCGCCGCGATGAACTCTACAGGCTGCTCGAAACTCGCGCGCAATCAGTGGTTGGAGTTAAAGGTAGTACTGCCAATATCACTAACGAACCCAATAGCCCAATTCAGCAGACTCTAGCAACTCAGTTGTTTGAATCCCAAACAACTCTTGCCGTCAGTCAAGCCCAGCTAGGGAGTATCAGAAGCGCCCAGTCCGAGGTTTCTAGCGCTTTTTCTAAAATTCCCCAGATTCAACAAAGATATGTGGAAATTCAGAGACAACTTGCTCTCGACACCACAACTTATAACAAACTAACTGAAAAATTAGAAGAACTGAGAATATCGGAAGCGCAAGAGATTTCATCATGGAAGGTTTTAGAGCCGCCTCTGATTCCCACTAGACCTTCTTCGCCAGATATCGAGAGAAGTTTGATTACGGGAGCGATCGCTGGTTTAGGTCTAGGAGTCTTGCTTGCTCTGCTACTAAATCGTCTTGATCAGCGTATTCGTGAAGTCGAGGAAGTCAAAGAGATTATTGATGTTCCCTTACTTGCTTCTATCCCGATGACTGACGTAACCGCTTTAGGTGCGATGGTGAATCAAGGGATTTTGCCAAGTAGTAGTTATTATGCGTTTAGAGAAGCTCTGAGTTCACTGGCGTTGAACTTGCGTTATTTAGGGGCTGACAACATGATGAAAGTGATTGCTTTCACATCGTCAGTACCGTCTGAGGGCAAGAGTACGGTGACATACAACCTCGCCACAATTTTAGCGGCGTTGGGAAATCGGGTGCTTTTAGTCGATGCTGACATGCGGAAGCCAACTATTCATAAATTAGCGAAGTTAACTAACAAAGTGGGGCTGTCTACGGCTCTAGCTACTCCTAGCCCTTGGCAAAATTTGATCCAGATGGCTGATGACAAGGGTAATTTACACATTTTAACATCAGGTTCGATTCCGCCCAATCCAATGTTATTGCTAGAGTCGGCAAAGATGACGGCTCTATTACAAGAATGGCGTGAAGAGTATGACTATGTGTTAGTTGATACTCCACCTGTTATTGGTATAACTGACGCGCAGTGCTTAACTTCTAAGGTTGATACATTTATTTTAGTGGCGGCGATTAATCGTTCTACTCGAAATGGAATTTCCCGCGCTTTAGAAGTCTTATCAACATCAAGAGCTAATGTATCTGGTCTCTTAATTAATATGATTGGTTCTTCTGATAGTGAATATCACTATGGATATTACGATCAGTATTATCTTAATCCAACTGCATCTGAGGAAGAGGAGTCTGAAATTGCGGCGATTGAAAGTTCTAGATTATAAATCCTTATCCAAAACCAAGATAAGTTAGCCCAAAGGGCTAACTTATCTTGGTTCTAGAAATCTACACCGCGTTTGAGGTCTACGCCCTTTTCAGCATAATGTTTGTGACAGACCATTTCTGAGTGAACAGAAGCAAGGTCAAAATAGGCTGGTTGATTAAGGCAACGTCCTGTGATGATGATTTCCGTATCACGGGATTTTTTGAGTAATGCTTGGCAGATTGGTTCGACTGCCAGCAAGTCTAAATCAACGGTGGGATTTAGTTCGTCAAGGATAATCGTTTTATAAAGTCCTGAGGCGATCGCGGCTTGGGCAATTTCCCAACCGCGCTGAGCTTCGATGCAGTCCATTTGTTGTTGTTGACCGCGCCAGACGATCGCATCACGTCCACAGCGTTGATGATCGATTACATGAGGATAAGCGCGTTTTAGTGCCGCGATCGCTGCATCTTCGGTATAGCCTGCACCACCTTTGAGCCATTGCATGATCAAAACGCGATGGGATAAATCTCGACTAATGCCTGTGCCGATCGCCTTTAGCGATCGCCCCAACGCCGATGTGCTTTTTCCTTTGCCAGCGCCTGTATATATCTCGATTCCAGTCACATCATATTTCTCAGCATGAGCATCATCGTGCGATCGCATTTCTGAGTGCAAGTCGGCAATCTCAATCAGCGACTGTGGTGCGCCGCGTCCTGTGCAGATCACTTCTAGATGTGGTGATTTATTTTTTAGGTCTTTGACAATCCGATCGGCAGGAATTAATCCTAAATCCAGCACAGGATTGATTTCGTCTAAAACAATTACCGAATAAAGTCCTGAAGCCATTGCGCCTTTCGCGATCGCCCAACCGCGTTCAGCTTCTTGGCGATCAAATGGGGTGACATGTTCCGCATCAAAAAATTCAGCCCGACCAGTCCGCACATGATCGATTAGATGGGGAAATCCTTGCTGCAAAGCGGAAATTGCGGCATCTTCAGCATATTCACGCTCTGCCCCTTTGAGAAATCGTAATAACAAAATTCGCGTACCCACAGGCGATGTGTCCGACATTCCTAAACCAAGCGATCGCAATACTACGCCCAGAGCCGCTTGTGATTTACCTTTACCAGTTCCGTCATAAACATGGATTTGTCCGATCTCACGTTCAGGACGAACCTGTGCGGTCATGATGCCAATCGCTGCCATGTTTTTATCCAATCTCGTTTATAGTGATTGTATTCTAAAAGTTCTGCTGAGAGGCTGTTATGGTCACGATGACAAGATTCTCGACTCCATAAAACAAGCTAAAATTTATGTCTTAGAAGCAATATATGTGGATCATGAGAAAATTCCCTGCGCGATCGCTATTCACTCTTGTAGTTATTACAACTGCTATATTTGCGGTGGTTAGCCCCACGCGATCGCAGCCTGACAAAAAAGCCAGCGTTGTGAAAATGTTTGAAGATATTGCGATCGCACCCAACTTTACCCCGAAGGCGATCGAATTACGCGGTATCAGTGGTGGTGGAGTCGAAACTCAAAAAACATCTGGGCGCAAAGTTACGGAAACAGGAGAATGTATCGGCTTTATTGATGCAGCCCCCGATCACAAAATCACACTCACCAAAGCATTTCCCTATCTCAAATTGCAAGTTAAAAGCTCTGGCGATACGGTTTTACTATTGCGAGGTCCTGGTGGCATCTGGTGTAGTGATGATGTGAGCGATCGCAATCCAGAGATTAGCGGCGACTGGCAAGCGGGAACTTATGAAGTATGGGTCGGTTCCTATGAAAAAAATGCTTCTTTCCCCTATTTATTGCAAGTTACTGAAAATCCTTAACCAAATTTATCTAGCCAAATTTATCTAACCAAATTCAATAGCACAGTCTAGGGTCTGGCGACTGTTGTTTTTGGTAAATGGATGAGTCCCATTAGCGATCGCGCAGAGATATGCCCGAGTGCGATCGTCTAAATTCCGAACACCTGTAAACTCCGTATCGTCACAAGTTTGTAAATTCTGCAAGATCGCCCCACGCAAATTTGTACCACGCAGATTGGAGCCTTTCATAATTGCACCTGTAAAATCTGCTTCAATCAAATTAGCGCCGCTAAAATTAGTAACACTGAGATTGGAACGAACAAATTTGCTATTAGAAGAATTTGACCAAGTCAAATTTGACCAACTTAAATCGGCATCAGAGAAATTTACACCTCTTAAAACCGCCCCCCTAAGATTTGTCTCAATCAAATTAGCGCCTGTCAAGTTTGCGTCAATTAAATTAGCACTACTCAAATCCGCCTTGCTCAAAGTAGCTCCCCGCAAGTCAATACCAATTAAATTGACGCTGCGTAACTGAGCGTCACTAAGGTCTACATTAGAAAAGTTTCGTTGTCCCTGACCGTATAGTTCTAACAGTTGAGCGACTTCCAAGATGCTTACTCCTAATAAATACTATTGCGAATATTAACTATTGATTGCGGATATTACGAAATTATTGTGCTAATAACATCCCACAAAGCTTTTAAATTATGCTTTTAAACTATTTTCAAATTTTAGGCTCGGTGTATAAGTTTAACTTATTTTTAGCTCTTGTTTTGAGCGATAGGCTATAAACTATAAGCTAAACATAAACTTCAATGAAGCTACATAATTCTTTAAGTAACCGCTATGAGTACGACCGAACTTCCCAAACAATATAATCCTCGCGAATCTGAAGCCAAATGGCAAAAATATTGGGAGGAGAGTGGCGTATTTGTAGCAGATAGCCAAAGTGATAAAGAGCCTTACTGCATCATGATTCCACCGCCCAATGTTACGGGCAGTCTCCACATGGGTCATGCTTTTCAAGAGGTGCTGATTGATATTCTGATTCGTTATCATCGGATGCGTGGATTTAACACGCTCTGGCTGCCTGGAACTGATCATGCAAGTATTGCGGTACAGACTATTCTCGATAAACAAATTAAAGCGGAAGGGAAAACTAATCAAGAAATTGGACGGGAAAACTTTTTGGAGCGGGCATGGAAATGGAAGTCTGAATCAGGTGGGACGATTGTTTCGCAATTACGCCGTTTAGGAGTCTCGACTGATTGGACAAGAGAACGCTTTACGATGGATCAAGGATTATCGGATTCGGTAATCGAAGCCTTCGTTAAGCTTTACGAATCAGGCTTGATTTATCGTGGAGAATATCTGGTTAACTGGTGTCCTGCCTCACAATCAGCCGTCTCTGACTTAGAAGTTGACAGCAAGGAAGTAAATGGATATCTCTGGCATTTTCGTTATCCCTTAGCTGATGGAAGTGGTCATCTAGTTGTCGCTACTACTCGCCCAGAAACGATGTTAGGAGATACTGCTGTCGCTGTTAATCCCGAAGACGATCGCTACAAGCATCTGATTGGCAAGACGATCATGTTACCGATTATGAATCGGGAGATTCCGATAGTCGCTGATCAATATGTTGATCAAGGATTTGGAAGTGGTTGTGTAAAAATCACACCTGCCCATGACCCTAATGACTTTGAAATGGGAAAACGTCATAGTCTTCCATTAATCAACATTCTTAATAAAGATGGTTCAATCAATGAGAATGGTGGTGAATTTCAAGGGCAAGATCGCTTTGTGGCAAGAAAAAATGTGATCGCCAAGCTCGATCAAATGGGCTTGCTCGCCAAAACAGAAGACTACACGCACAGTGTTCCCTATTCAGAACGCGGTAAAGTTCCTGTGGAGCCATTACTATCGATTCAATGGTTTGTAAATATCAAGCCTCTATCTGATTTTGCTCTAGAACAGTTTGATAAACAGAACTCACCAACATTTGTTCCCGATCGCTGGGGACGTGTTTATCGTGATTGGCTAATTCGTCTCAAAGACTGGTGCATCTCGCGTCAGCTGTGGTGGGGACATCAGATTCCTGCTTGGTATGCCCCTGATGGCACAATCTTTGTCGCGCGTACGGAAGCAGAAGCCTATGCTCAGGCTCAAGCAAAATTTGGTAAAGATGTTACGCTAGAGCGCGATCCTGATGTTCTGGATACATGGTTTTCATCAGGGCTTTGGCCGTTTTCGACTTTGGGATGGCCTGAGGTAACTCCAGACTTTGAGACTTTTTATCCGACCAGTGTGCTGGTGACGGGTTTTGACATTATTTTCTTCTGGGTGGCGAGAATGACGATGATGGCGGGTTATTTCACTGGAAAAATGCCTTTCCACACGGTTTACATTCATGGATTGGTGCGCGACGAAAATAATCAGAAGATGTCGAAATCAAAAAACAATGGCATCGATCCATTAATTCTGATTAATAAATATGGTGTTGATGCATTGCGCTATTCGCTAGTTAAAGAAGTGACTGGTGCGGGGCAAGATATTCGTCTTGATTACAATCGCAAAACTGATGATTCGTCAACTGTGGAGACGGCAAGAAACTTTGCGAATAAGCTCTGGAATGCTTCACGATTTGTGATGCTTAACCTCAATTTAAATCGCCGCGAAGCCACGATTCAAGTTGAGAATTTGGAACTTGCTGATCGCTGGATTTTGTCGCGTTATCACCAGACCGTTTTGCAGGTTCGTGAACAGCTTGATTGCTATGGTATGGGCGAAGCCACCAAGTGTTTATATGAGTTCTTTTGGGGTGATTTCTGCGATTGGTATATCGAACTTGTCAAGTCCCGTTTACAGGAAGATGCTGACCCGATTTCCCGCGCAACTGTGCAGCAAACTCTTACTTTTGTCTTAGATGGAATTTTGCGGTTATTACATCCATTTATGCCACATGTCACCGAAGAGATTTGGCAGTTGCTCACCTACGGTACGAGTGAACCATCAAGCGATCGCCCTGTTCTCGCGATTCAACTCTATCCCGAAATCGATACTACCTATATTAAAGAGGATATAGAAGAGCAGTTTAGTCTCCTAATTGGGACAATTCGCACGATTCGCAATCTTCGCGCTGAAGCAGAAATCAAACCAAGCTTAAAAATACAAGTAATCTTGCAGTCGGATAGCGATCGCGAACGGACTTTGCTTGAAGCTGGAAAAAGCTATATTCTTGATATGGCAAGGGTTGAAGACTTAATGATCTCCGCCTCAGTGGACGAGTCGAAAACCGAAGAAGCGATCGCTGGCGTGGTTGGTACTGTTCAAGTGATTGTTTCTCTAGTTGGCGTTGTCGATATTGGTCAACTAATGGCAAAGCTAGAGCGCAATCTGAAAAAATTAGAAACTGCGATCGCTTCAACTCAATCTCGCTTAAGCAATGAAGGCTATGTCAAAAAAGCCCCGCCTGAAGTTGTAGAAGTTGCTCGTGCTGAGTTAGAAGAATCTCTTAAGCAACAAGAGATTCTCAAAGCCCGTCTCGCTCAGTTGCAAGGCAAGTAGCTAAGGGACTTGCAAGATACTAATCCAGATTTACCAGAATCAGTGAGGCGGCGGAGCCGCCCCACTGATTCTGTTTTTATATTTGGTACTTCATTAAATCGTAAGTCTCTAAGAAGGTCGATCTAAAACAATTTGAGCTAAACTGTCATACAGGGTTATGACAAATCAAGATTATGAGAATTAATGCTCGACTTGACAGCGATCGCACTACTAAGCTCAACTACATTCGTCAGCGCACTAATCAAGGTACGTCTGAAATCATGAAAGCGGCGATCGATTTTTATTATGAAAAATTGCGCCAAGAAACTCCTGTTAAACCTCTGCAACTTTTGCGAGAATCAGGACTAATTGGTTGTGCTGAAGGCGATGCTGATTTGTCAGTTAATTACAAGCAATATCTCACGGAGAGTCTAAACAAGAAATATGATCATCGTTGATTCTGGCTTTTGGATCGCGCTAATCAATCGCCGTGATGATTATCATATTCTTGCTCAAAAGATTTTGGATACTATTGATGAGCCACTGATCACAACATGGTGTGTAATTACGGAAGCTTGTCATATTCTTTTAAAAAGAACGGGAACGAATGCTCAGCAAACATTCATCCATAGTCTAGAAATGGGAGCGTTTGAAGTTTTTGATCTAAAAATTGAAGACGGGAAAAGAATCAGCGAGTTAATGAATCAATATAGTTCTTTACCAATGGATTTAGCCGATGCTTCATTAATCATACTTGCCGAACATTTG
>JAYTWB010000221.1:0-5544 GCA_043743655.1 Cyanobacteriota bacterium
GAATTATATTCAGGCGCAGGAGACTCTCACCAATGACGAGTTAATTGCTTTGTTGCGAGAAGTATTTATCCCACTTGGCTTTAGAAAATTTCGATTGACGGGTGGGGAACCTTTACTAAGGCGCGATTTGGTGAGCTTGGTGAGGGCGATCGCCAATTTGCAAGGTGTTGAAGATTTGTCGATGACCACTAATGGTTTTTTGCTTGGTGAATTAGCTAAGCCTCTGTACGAAGCAGGTTTACGGCGAATTAATATTAGTCTTGACTCGCTCGATCGCGATGTATTTCGGCAGATCACAGGGCGCAATCTCTGGGAAAAGGTGTGGGCAGGAATATTGGCGGCGCATGAAGTGGGTTTTGATCCGCTTAAGTTAAATGTGGTGGTCGTGCCAGATGTGAACGATCGCGAAATATTAGACTTAGCTGCTCTGAGTATTAATCGCAATTGGCATATTCGCTTTATCGAATTTATGCCGATCGGTAACGACAGTTTGTTTACACATAAAGGTTGGGTGGACTCGGCGACTTTGCGTCAACAAATAGGCGATCGCTATGGCTTAGATGCGGGCCATTGCCTTGGCAATGGCCCTGCGGATGTGTTCAAAATCCCTAACTCAAAGGGAACTTTGGGGTTTATCAGTCAGATGTCTGAGTGTTTTTGCGATCGCTGCAATCGGATGCGCCTCTCTGCTGATGGTTGGCTGCGTCCATGCTTGCTCAATGAATCAGGACAAGTTGATCTCAAAGCGGCGATCCGTCAAGGTCAAGACTTTGCTGAGTTGCGGATGGTGGTGCGCGAGTTGCTGAATCTTAAAGATGAAATTAATTTTAAAGAACGCGATCGCGGCATGGGTGATCAGAAAAGCTATCTCCGCACGATGTCTCAAATTGGCGGCTAATCTCTATGAAAGTAAAATGCAAGCAACTAATTCACTATGATCGCAGTTTTACAGAAAATCCCAAAAATCAGTGTTTAATATGTCTTCAATATCATTGCTAAACTGCCAGTTACTCGGAAAATCGGAATTTTTATAGTCTTTATTCTTTCTGAGTATCCGCAAAGAAAATTCAAAAGCACTTTGAAACACTTCAGGCTGATTGATGTAATTTTTTAGGCTTGGCGACTGTTCTAGGATGTTCAAAATCTCAAACCGAGTACGATAAATAGTATTTTCCCAACCTGCATAATCGTACTCACTTTTTACATAGCAACGCTTGAGTAGATGCTCAAGCAATGTAGCCAGTCTGTTTTTTAGCTCTCGCCTATCTCTACCTGCCAAGCCTTCTAACTCCTCTATCAAATTTTTGATATCCAGACTTTGCAAATCACCCGCCTTTAATTGCATGATCGCTGTTTCTAACCACAGATTAAGGTCTTGGTCATAGAGCGATATTTTTCTTGCAATTGTTTGAGTCATTAGAGTTTTCCCAGCGATCTCTTATCTCAATTTATCCTGTTCTTAAGTCAATTATAATAAACAAAAAGGAGTTTGCGATGCAAACTCCTTTTTGTTTATTTGGTTGTAGGAATACAAAATATCCCTTCGGCATCAGTAGCCACCATACCGTATATGTAGCGGATAGCTATAGGCCTACTGATTTGCGCTTACGCCTTTCGGAAGTAATTGCCATTTCGGGGATACTAGGGCTACACGGGGGGGAATAGGATAGCCCTGTCAATAATTTATACTAATTGCTATATATTTGCAAGAGTTTCCAGAGAAATTGCTCATTTAGCGATCGCTACGAGAATTAGAGTATCCAAAGAGTCTGGCGATAAGTGGCTTAAACCCCGTGTCGGCAATGACAAATAAAAAGATTCGGAAATTATCAAGAAATGATAACTTTTGCAATGGGTTGTAATATCAGGCATTAGGTATGATTAGAGATTGGCAGCTTTGCAATTGTTTAGCAATTTTTGGTAGCTGTCAGCGTGGATGAGACCAAAAATTGCATTCTCCCCTCAAAAAAAGAAAAATTATTTACTTTTATCTATGACTGCCCAACTGAATTATTTGATGTGTGCGCCTGATCACTATGATGTGGACTATGTGATCAATCCTTGGATGGAAGGTAATGTCCATAAGTCGAGCCGCGATCGCGCTGTGGTGCAATGGCAAAAACTTTATGAAGTCCTTAAGAGTTTAGTCAATGTGCAGCTAGTAACACCCGAAAAAGGCTGGCCAGATATGGTATTTACGGCAAATGCAGGGCTAGTATTGGGCGATAAAGCTGTGCTAAGCCGTTTTTTACATAAAGAGCGGCAAGGCGAAGAGCCATATTTTAAAGCATGGTTTGAAGCTAATGGCTTTACCGTGTTTGAGCTGCCTAAGGATTTACCTTTTGAAGGCGCTGGCGATGCCTTGTTCGATCGCATGGGTGGTTGGTTATGGGCTGGCTATGGTTTTCGCTCCGAGCTTGACGCGCATCCGTATCTCGCCAAGTGGCTAGATGTTGAGGTTCTCTCGCTACGTTTGATTGACAATCGCTTTTATCATCTCGATACTTGCTTCTGTCCTTTAACTGGCGGCTATTTACTCTATTATCCACCTGCATTCGATTCCTACTCCAATCGCTTGATTGAGATGCGGGTTCCTGCGGATAAGCGAATTGTGATCGAAGAAGCGGATGCAGTTAACTTCGCTTGTAATGCGGTGAATGTCGATCGCAATGTGGTGATGAATAAAATCAGCGATCGCTTAAAACAACAGATTACTAATTGTGGTTTTAATGTCATCGAGACACCACTAACTGAGTTTCTCAAAGCAGGCGGTGCGGCTAAATGCTTGACTTTGCGAAGCGTTGAAGTTCTCATCGCAAATGAGCAAGTTGCCATTGAACCAAGTGGAGTTGAGGCACGCATTGTCGAACTTAGAGGACATTTGCTGGACTCTGGTATTATCAATCGTGCGCTTGATCTAGTCACTGACAATGGTGGCAGCTTTCAAGTATTAGAGTTCAGTCTCGGTGAGCAGAGACAAAGTACATCTATTGCGAGGATTCGCATCTCTGCACCATCCCATGATCTGATGGAAACGATCATGGGCGAACTGATCGAAATCGGTGCAGTTCTCCAAGATCGCGATACATCTGATGCAAAGCTTGAACCTGTGTTGCAAGATGGAGTCGGTCCTGATGACTTCTATGTGAGTACGATTTATCCAACTGAAGCCTGTGTAAATGGTGAATGGATTCGTTGTACTAATCAACGCATGGATGCCGCGATCGCCATTAGTCCCGATGGCACAGCGAACTGTAAGCTATTGCGCGATCTCACAGTCGGCGATCGCGTGGTCGTTGGTTATGATGGCGTGCGGACTGTGCGTAAGCCCGAAGCCCGAAATAATGTCCAGAAAGAAGAGTTTTCGTTCATGGGTGCGGGTGTATCGAGCGAACGCCGCGTGGAGCTTGTGGTCGAACAGATTGCATGGGAACTTCGCCAAATCCGCGATCGCGGTGGTAAGTTAGTTATTTCCTGTGGTCCTGTGGTGGTACATACAGGCGGCGCTCCTCACCTTGCTTACTTAATTCGTGAAGGTTATGTGCAGTCGATGCTCGGTGGTAATGCGATCGCAGTCCACGATATGGAGCAATCATCAATGGGAACGTCTCTTGGAGTCGATCTCAAACGTGGTATCAGTGTCAAAGGTGGACATCGCCATCATCTAAAAGTGATTAACTCAATCCGTCGTTATGGCAGCATCCACAAAGCAGTCGCGGCTGGTTTTGTGAAGAGTGGCGTGATGTACGAATGCGTTACCAATAATGTTCCCTTTGTACTGGCTGGTTCTATCCGTGATGATGGACCGCTTCCAGATACAGTTACAGATATGCTCGAAGCTCAACTCTTGTATAGCGAACAAATTCGCGGCGCAGATATGATTTTGATGCTGTCATCAATGCTGCATTCTATCGGTGTCGGCAATATGACTCCCGCAGGTGTGAAGATGGTTTGTGTGGATATCAATCCTGCGGTTGTGACCAAGCTCTCTGATCGCGGTTCGGTTGAGTCAGTTGGGGTCGTCACTGATGTCGGTCTATTCCTCAGCTTGCTAGTTCAGCAATTAAAGAAGATGGATAGCCCCGTAGCAGCAGTTTAAAAGCAAAGATGCTCCTGCCTTCAGCAGGAGCATCTTTAGATTTTAGTAAAATAGCGATCGCACTTTTCCCTCTTCTCCTCAACTCTTCCCAAATATCCCGCCAGTGGCGAAAATGCTTGTCAAGCGGCGTAGCTATAAACAGGTGTCTGAATTACACGTTTTGGTTCTTGACCATCCAAAATAATTTGTTGTAAAAATGCCACAGTTGATGGAGCGAAAAATTGTTCTCCTGTTTCTTCGTTTACACGGGCAGGAACATTCTCAATCAGAAAAAATTTGCCGTTGATTTGTAACGTATAAGTTACGCGCTTTTCTACAAGTTGCTCTTGATAATTATTCATTGTTAGTTTTCCTTAAGGTGAAGTCGTTATTCCATTTTGTAAGGTTGGGTTCATATACTGTAATAATTTTAATCAATGGTCGGCTCGGATAACTGCTTTGGATATGAATTGTTCTCCCAGACTGGGTTACACCACAAATGAGACAGCTAGGAGAATATTTGTCATTGGGATAGTCTTCAATGATTTGCCCATTGCCGATCGCATCTACAATCTCATCTAATCGAATCTGACGAATAATAGATTGATCAACTGCGTGTTTAGAGAGTTCAAACTGTTCATTGCCAATTTTGTGCCGAATATCTTCAATATTTAACATAGGCGTGAATATGGAGAGATCAATATTTTAGATCAGTAAGTCTTGCAAAAAGCAAAAGCGATCGCACTTTTTTCCCTTCTCCTCAACTCTTCCCAAATATCCTGCCAGTGGCGAAGATAATTTGATATGAGTATCTAGGCAGAAAACCATATTTTCTCTTTATCTTGCATTTTTTGTAGTTTATTTTTTACTGTATTGGTGAATGGAATTTTGGTAAATAGATCGTCCAATCCATAAAACTTAGAATCATCTCTCTTGTTAATAATCTTATCGATTGTTGTACTTTTTATGCCCGTCCCTTTGAATGCAAGAGTTAGCTCATTCTTCATTGCTGAATTAATATCTATTGCTAGAGAAGCTATCGGAGGAGGAATGGGAGGGTCTGGATTAATTACCTTGTCAGACTGCAAAAAAACAATCTTTTTAAGCTCAATCTTTCTTTGTAAAAGTGGTGCTGAGTCTGGAGCGATTAAAAAAGCAAGATCGGGACAGTCGGCATCGGGATTGAAGTTAACATCTTGAAGCCATTGCTCGAATGTGATCAGATGACTACTGAGAAGGTCATAGTTCTTAGCTTCACCAAAAGCCCTAGCCACACAACTACCGTTATGACGAAGCTCTAAATAGCAGTCAAAAGCATGACCGCCTATGGATGAAGTTGTACTACTTACGGAGAGATCATAAGCTTTCTGACTAAGATACTTGCTCCATTTTTTGCGAGCTTCAGCTTCAACTAATCTGCGAGCTTTATTTTCAAATAAGTTGTATGAAGCATCAAAAGAATTAAA
>JAYTWB010000222.1:0-5622 GCA_043743655.1 Cyanobacteriota bacterium
GTGCCAAATCATCAAATCGTGCAGGACTTGTCGATGCTCTATATCGCAGTTGGCATTTTAGGCGCAACTGTGATGCCACATAATCTTTATTTGCATTCAGCGATCGTCCAGACCCGTGCATGGCAGCCAACTCCAGAGAAAAAATGGGAAGCAATCAAATTTGGCACTATCGACTCAACTGTGGCTTTGTCTCTTGCCCTGTTTATTAATGCGGCGATTCTGATCGTGGCTGCGGCAACCTTTCATTTTTCAGGCAATCAAGATGTTGCTGAAATTGAGGATGCTTATAAACTGCTCTCGCCTTTGCTAGGTGTAGGTGCGGCGAGTGCAATTTTTGGGTTTGCATTACTCGCTTCTGGTCAAAGCTCGACTTTGACAGCAACTATGGCAGGGCAGATTGTAATGGAAGGTTTTTTGAATTTGCGACTACCACCTTGGTTGCGGCGGATGGCAACCAGAATGTTAGCGATTATTCCCGCTCTGATTGCGATCGTATTTTTTGGTGAACAAAGTACAGGGAAGCTATTGGTATTCAGCCAAGTTATTTTGAGCTTTCAGCTTTCATTTGCCGTGATCCCATTGATTATGTTTACGAGCGATCGCCGTTTGATGGGTGAGTTTGTTAATCCGCGATGGTTAAAGATTTTGGCTTGGGCAGTCGCGGTGATTATTGTTGGTTTGAATGTCTGGTTACTATTACAGACGGCGATCGGATGGTTCAAATAAAGAAAAGCTTCGCGTTGCGAAGCTTTTCTTTATTATTTATTCTTTAGTAATATTCCCAGTCCTGACCCAACCTTCTTCTTTGGTATTTTCGTTTCTGACATATACCCAATCGCGTTCAGGTGCTTCCTTCAAAACAGCCACTTTGGTGTTGAAGTCTGCACCACCAACATTCTTAGCTGATTGGTTAGGATCAGCCCGAAATACTAGACCAATACTGGCGTTTACTTTTCCTTGATATTTTGCATCGGTTGGCTTGGGTTTAGCTTTGACGGTTGGCTGAGGCATAACTGGAATTTTGATCGCCGCGATCGGTGATGTTGGCACTGGAGCCGCCTTAAAATCATTGGAAAAAGCTGGTTTTTGGGGATGTTTTTGGTATGGCAAAATAATGTAATACCAACCTGTACCAATGATTGCTCCGATTAGTCCCAAACTAAAAGCTAAACTTGTACCTGATTTTGCTGTCTCTGAGAATCTCATTCGGTCACACCTATCACGATCGCATCATTACCAAAATGGATGATTGAGTGAATAGGTTACCTTAAGTTCTCCAAAATTAACAGATATTTTCTAAAACGATCGCACCATCGTTACTGACCCATACGATCGCTGAAATACTACGCGATCGCGCATGATCACGAATTGCATCGTCAGAGCGAAACTCTAGCTCTAGCTCGATCGCTTCGAGAGGAGAGGCTTGTCGTAAGTGCGATGCATGGGCAAAGGCAGCTTGCATCGCATCTGGAGTCTTGGCTACGACTAGGCAGCTAGAGGTCGCGAGGGTTTGTGGCAATCGTGATTGCAAAGCTTGCTGCAAGTTTTCGAGGTTGATGCAAAAGCCAATACTTGGATAGCTCACACCTTGTGGATGATAGACCGCAATCAGGCGATCGTAGCGTCCGCCTTGTGCAACTACATAATTATTGCAAGCGACTTCAAACACAATACCTGTGTAGTAGTCAAAGGCTTGCATAAAGCTGAGATCAAGAATTAAGCGATCGCTTTCACCTACAGTTTCCCATAAATCGATCAGGGACTTGAGATAGTTGATCTCAGCTGTTAGTCCTGAAGCCCATGTACTTGCGGATAAACGGCTCAAGACATCTTTGGGTTTGCCGCGCAAGTCGATTAATTCAAGGGCATATGTTTTGACATCGGTGGGCAAATCCATCTCTGTAAGCGCAATCCGATCAAGGCTGGCTAAAGCTTGGCGTACTTTGCCACGATATTGCTCTGGCAACAAGTCTAATAATGCACCTGTCAGTCTGGCATCGCCGAGAATGATTTGCCAGTCGGCTAACTCTACGCGATCGCAGCTTTCGGCTAAGAGCATCAAAATTTCGCCATCGGCGAGTAAACCTGATGCACCTAGTAGTTCTACGCCCGCTTGAAATGATTCTTTCGAGTCGTTATTAGCCTTGCGCCGAAATACATAGGCATTGTAATAGAGACGTTGCGGAGAGGTTGCCACACCTAAGCGAGCCGCATAGGCGCGGGCAATCGAGGCGGTGAATTCGGGACGCAAGCCTAAAATATCAAGGCTGCTGCTAGGCAATTGGATTACGGATTCTGGATCAACGGCTCCGCCTGCAGTAAGCGATCGCAAATGTTCGACAGTTGGGGTAATGATGCGTTGATAGCCCCATGACTGAAAAACCTTTTGAATGCGAGTTTCGATCCAACGCTTTTGAGCAACGTCTAGGGGAAGTAAGTCTTTTGCGCCAGTCGGCAGTTGATGCACCATACAGTTCTCTCAGTCGTCATCACTCATCCTACAATGAATCTTTGCAGAAACATTTGTCGCGATTGGTCAAATAGCCAAGAAAGTGCAAAGCACTTTCTTGGCTATTTGGGGTCATCTGGGGCAGCCCATCCGAGCAGATTGGATAGCCAACCGCGTTTTTGTGGCGGTGGGAGATTATTTTTCTTGATGTTTGCAGCAGGATTTTGTTTGGGATTAATTTGGGAATTAGTGTCTCTAGGATTAGAGAAATCTTTGATATGCTTTAGGGCTAATGGCTCTTGAGGACTAATTTGCAGTGATCTTTGCAAGCTAATCTTTGCCATTTGAGGTTGATTAATATTTTTGTAAACGACACCTAACATGGCGAGACATTTACTGTTGTTTTTATCAAGTAGCAAAATATCGCGTAGTTCTCTAAGCGCTTTTTTCCAGTCATTTTGACTAATATAGATTTCACATATTTTCAAACGATTGCTGATCGCGCTGACATCGTTTAACTCGATTCTGGTCTGGATCACAGTTACATCAGCTTGCCTATTAATTGGGTTATCAAGTTGTGCATCAAGTTGGCGATCGCCAACTTGATAATTTTTATTTTTTGCCATTGGCAAAAGTACAGGCGGCAGATTAGACCCGCCGTATTGATAACCTTCTTTGTAAAGAATGTAAACCAGATTAAGTTCACTTACTTGGGCTGTATATTCCAAAATATTTTGGAGAGATTGATATTGCAACTTAGCGATCGCAGCAACTGTGCGCTCGTAAAAGCCATCACTGGGAGCCAACATTAGCTCACAGGCGGCAACTGAATAAACTGGGATATTGCGTGATTTTTGCATTAAACGCTTAGCAAGCAACTTAAAAATCGCTTGATATGCTTGTCTCTCCTGCTCTTTCATGAGGACGTTGTATGCAGGGTTGACCAGTTTGGCAAGATACTGGGTGGCTATGTCTTTTTGATCAGCCGACAATCCATAAACATCAGGATGCAATATTCGGGCAATACTCGTATACATGAGGCGAATATAGATCGGGCTGGCGATGATTGGCAATCCCAGCGCAGCGTAGTAGTCATGATTGAATTGACTAATCCCTCGATCAATGCGAATAGGCTGGAGTTTCTGCTCTTTGGGCGGTTGATTCATATTTGCGCTATTTGACCGCCGACTTTTTTGGGTTACCTTTATTTTTTTGTTGCGGGGAATGCAAGTTAGGAATGTAAAGGTAGTGCGGCAAGTGGTAAGAGTGAGAAGCCGATCCAAAAGAGCGATCGCCACGAAAATCGCGGTAATGGTTCGGGTTCGGCTAACAAAAAGTTAATTCGCTCTTCTAAGCGATCGCTAGTGTTAGTAGAACCAAATGCGGCGGTAAAAGTTTCGACTGGAGTCATATTATTGCTGACCATCGCCAACAATGACTCAGCCAATAGTAAGCCGTCTAAATGTTGAGCCGCCCAGCGATCGGCACGGAGTTCACGCAGTAACAGCAATTCTTCCCATAATGCTTGAGTGTTGGGTAACCAAGTCATGATTTGACGTAAGCAGCCTAACCAAAAAAACCAAAATGTATCGCGATAATGGGCGTGGGCGCGCTCATGGAGTAAAACCGCTTCAAGGTGATGTGTATCAAGGGTGTCGAGCAGCCCTTGACTGACAAAAAGATGCGATCGCCAAAAGCCAATCTGAGCCGCAAATAGCATTGGTATATTCAATAATCTCGCTTGATCAGTACCGCAGGAGTCAACAACCTGACAGGCTACAACCAGCTTTTGCAATTTTTGTAAAGATTGCCAGCCGCTCCAAGCTAGTTGACCACTCCGAAAAAGACCGTAGATCAAAAATATAATAGCGATCGCATAGCTAAGTCTTCCTGCTTCTAAACCGATCATTTGTCCATCGGCTCCCATGCACAAGACAGCGATCGCGGTCATCGTTACCAACATGGGCGGTAATACAAAACATACAAGTGCTTTTTGCCAACGCATCTGCCAACCCTTGTCGCTACTTGTTTGCCAACCATAGCGCAATCCCCAAGCAAGGCAAAGCGAGCTAGCGATCATCACAAAATGCATAGAGAAGAACTGCATAGAGTTAACCTTCTGGTGATTGTTCTCTTGATTGGCGGATATTTTTAAGGCGCATTGCGATCGCCTCGAGCTTGTCTATACTGGCTCGATCAAGGTCATTAGCAAAAGCTGCCACAATATCAGCATCACCCAATTCTAAAAAGCGGTGGAGTTGATGATAGGCGACTAGGGCTTGTGCCTCTTCTCGCGAAATTTTGGCTTGCCAATAGAGCGCGCGTCCCTCTTTTTCACACTCAATCCAGCCCTTCTGTTCCAATCGGCGCAATACTGTCATTACCGAACCATAGGCAAGTTCGCGATCGGGGTCTGCCAAAATGCGATCGTGGATATCTGTAGCGTTTAACTTCTTGTTATCCCAAACAATATTTAGAAGTTCTGACTCTAAAGGTCCCAACGACAGCTGTTTGGGTCGGTATTTTGGTAACGGAGTCATAGCTACTTGAACGACATTATTTAGTATCAATATAGCAGCAGTTATTACTGTTAAGCCTAAATTGTTAGAACAGACTTATGCAGCCTCTTGAGACTTTAAGTAGTATATATAAATTTTTGAAAGCGCCGCGAAGCGGCGCTTTCAAAAATTTATCTGACTTTATCAATAAGCGTAAAACGAGGAATTATGATGAATAAAATTGAGTTAAGAAGATATATCCAAAATTCAAAATGGAGTGAATTTGGCGATCGCGAAATCACGAAAAAATCGTAGAATAGTATCTGCTGTTGTGTTTACGGTATATGTGCATCAACCATGGAATACAAAAAACTTGGTACAAGCGATCTCTTGGTATCAGAAATTTGCTTAGGAACAATGACCTATGGGCAGCAAAACACGATCGCACAGGCGCATGAGCAACTAGACTATGCGATCGCGCAAGGAATTAACTTTATCGATACAGCGGAAATGTATCCAGTGCCGCCTAAGCCAGAAACTCAGGGGCGGACTGAGCAATATGTTGGTGAATGGTTAGCGCAACCACACATCAAACAACAACGTGATCAATTAATCATTGCCACAAAAATTATTGGCACAGGTCGAAATTACAAATGGCTGCGGGATGATGCGATC
>JAYTWB010000223.1:0-2658 GCA_043743655.1 Cyanobacteriota bacterium
CTGTAGATATATTGGTAGTTGCAAGTGCGAGGGGTACTCGGCGCTATAAAAAATTTGCTGTGTCGCCTCTACAAAGTCAATTACAGTTGCCTCTGACGGTGATTTCTTGGTATTGGAATGTCGCTCGATCGCAGGAAAAGCTGAACTAGAGATCGCCACACCGATGCGATGCCCTTCCGCAAAATTTTGACAAGTCGGACGTAATTTGATCAGATACGCCTTTACCACATCAGACTCAATCCATTCAGGCTCAGTCCATGAGTTACAAAATTTTGCTCGCAAAACTCCCATCGAGACTAGCATTTGCTTGCCATCAGGATAAATATCCAATAGCTTAATCACCCAATCGGTATCAGGCGCATCAGTCGCCGCATAGAGCATAAATTCGGGAATGCCAGCGATCGCCATATCTGCGACCAATTGATCACTCTCATAAACCAGCACATCCCAACGTTGATGGAGATGTTGCTGATCATAAAATCCGTAAGGAGTAGAAGGATTAGGATTGCGAGGATCGTAAACGTAGATATCAGGAAGTTGACTTGACTGAGGAATTTGAGTGCTTAGTTTTTTTTCGGGATGCAAGTGAAATTTTTGAGTGATAATATCTTGATGGATATCTTCTTGGAGATTGTTGGGAAGATTTTTTGGGAAATCTGGCAAATCTAGCCAATGATTTTTACCCATCAGGAATATCTGCACAGGAGCGCGATCGCTCATCCCATTCTCAATTTTTTTTAACCAAAAATCAAACCAATCTATTTGTAATTGATCGATTTTAGATATCGCCGCTTCACCAAAATCAATCTCTCCCACTTTTGGTAGCCAGGGCAGATGTTGCCAGGGGGCAACGACTAAATGTTGTGGCTGCTGAGTTACAGATTTAGCCTGATGATAGGTGTTGATTGTCGCCTCAATAAAGATGTCTGCCCATCCTGCAATGTGCAGAGCAGGTAGATCAAAGCGATCGAAGTAACTTAGCGGATTTAGCCTTTGCCAATAGAGATCATCAGCTTGCTGATTACCAATCCAATCAAAAAAGAATTGGGCTATTGATTCATTTTCATTCCCATTTTTAAACAGTTCGATCTCGCTCAAAGGTGCAGCATTAAGCCACTTTCCAGTCTGCTTTTGAGCTTCAAAAAATTTAGTTGCTTGTGGCTCTTGGTGCAAATACCAAGCTCGGTTTTGAGCCAGTTGCAATGCCCAGTTCAAATTAAAATCAAGACAAACCGCACCACCAAAATAAAACCAGCCGTGATACAAATCGGCTGTTGCCATACTCGGACAAATCGTCACTAAACCCTGCGGTTGTGACACTGCCGCCTGAAATTGAGTCACACCCTGGTAGGAAAATCCGTACATTCCCACCCTACCACTACTACCTTCCAGTTCCCTTGCACACCATTCCACAGTGTCAAATCCATCTTCGTATTCATTCCGAAATGGATAGAATTCACCTTCAGAAGTCCCGCAACCGCGCACGTCCTGAATAACGACAATATAGCCCTGATCGGCATACCAACTAGGATGAGCGTAAGTGCAAGTTGAGGCGATCGCTCGACCGTAAGGCAAGCGCATCAGTAATACAGGCAGAGGCGTATCAACACCTTTGGGGCGATAGATATCGGCTGTTAAGTTAAGGCGATCGCGCATCGGGATTTTGACTTGACGCTGCACATTAACTTTAGAGTGGAACGCAGTTAATTTGGGAGGCATTCGATTATTCTGGCTGCCAATCAGGAAATACTTTTCTGATTTCGATCAATAGATCATCTAGTTCTTCCAGAGCTTGGACAATATCAATACTGAGACTACCCAAATTATTTTTGAGAGATAACTGCACTAATAGTTCGCGCTTGCTAGCGATCGCTACAAATTTTTCTTTGAGAACTTCAGAGGTAAGCATGTTGTCGATTTTAATAAATTATTTAAGACTTTTCACTTGCATTCTAGCTCAAAAGTTACGGTTTAATGACTTGTAAATGACCGATTAATGACCGATTAAATAAGCGATCGCACATAAACTCAATGCTTCTGTCCACTCCACGATCGCGCCATAGGTATCACCAGTCTGTCCACCGAGTTGACGATTAAACCATGCACCAATTAACCACGCAAAACTACAGGCGATCGCCGTTAAACCAATCGCTACATAAATTGGATTACCAACATAAGCGATCGCTAAATTAGCAGTTGTTAATAAAATCGCCACTAGCCACACCTGCCAGTGACGCAAATCCTCTTGATGAAATTTGCCCTTACCGATCGCTTTAAGATAGGGATAAGCCATAATTGCGCGGAGTTGTCCCCAGCGCGCCCATGCCCAAACGCTGGTTAATACCCAAAATCGCTGATCCTTAATGGCGGCGAGAGCGACAACTTTTAGTAGCAAAATCGTGATTCCTGCGATCGCGCCAAACGCACCAGTATTGCTATCAGCCATTACTTCAAGACGGCGATTAGGATCGGTCACGGCTAGCCCATCCGCTGTATCCATCGCGCCATCGAGATGTAAGCCGCCTGTGATTAATAGTCCTAATAAAATCACGAGTAGCGATCGCAGATATATAAATTCGGGTGCAGGTTTAATTAGTCCTAAACCAAAGTCGAAAACAGCGATCGCACTGCCAATCAAAATACCAACCAGTGGCGCAT
>JAYTWB010000224.1:0-8485 GCA_043743655.1 Cyanobacteriota bacterium
GTGAACCTGATTTTTAGTTTAGTACTTTGCCATAGTTAGATCAACAACATATGCATAGCTATCAATTCCGCCCTCGATATTTTTGACATTAGTAAATCCCTGATTGACTAACCATTGACACATTTGCGCCGATCGCATCCCGTGATGACACAGCACTAAAGTCTCGATATGAGGATCAAATTTTTCTTGAAAATTTAATGACCATTTCCCATATTCACTGAGTGGCAATATTGTAAAACCTGCGATCGCGGCAATCTCGACCTCATCATGCTCACGGACATCAATTAATTGCAGATTTTGGCGATCAGTTGACAAAAGTTGAGCCAGTTCTTGGACAGTAATTTGTATGATAGACATGCGTGCAAAAATCTCTTTAAAATATCTTAAAAATATTTCTTATGTATTAAGTTAAGAACTTAACATAGGACTACAAAGGACTATAAACCAATACAGCCTAGACCAATGAGCCAGCCCATCGAAGAATTGTTGTATGACCTGAAGAGTGAAGATGAAGATATTCGCGATCGCGCAACTCAAGGTCTTTGGGAGATGTGGTTTATGCAGAAGGGAATGCAGGGCTTACAAGTCTTGCGTCAAAGCCAAATGATGGCAGATAGTGGCAATATTAGACAAGCCGAACTGATGCTGACGCAGTTGATTCACTCACAGCCAGATTTTGTCGAGGCATGGAATCGCCGCGCGGTTTTGTTTTATATGCAAGCGGATTACAAGCGTTCGATTAAGGATTGTTTGAAAGCGATCGCCCTCAATCCTTATCATTTTGGAGCAGTGCATGGCTTGGGATTGTGCTATGCCGCGATCGGCAATTATCGCGAAGCGATCGCTACTTTCCGATCAGCACTAGAAATCCAACCACACTCACTCACTAATCAAAAACTGATTCTTGAATGCACAGCGATGCTTTAGGAGTAAATAATCTGTTGAGCCTTTAAGTAGTACAGATAAATTTGTGAATGCGCCGCTTTCACAAATTTATCTAGGTTTTAGGTCAGTGCTTTGCGCTGTAATGAGATATTTAATTTCTAATTGCCTCAATCCTTGCCGATAAGCCTTGTTGTACGAGTCGTGATACTTGCGCTTCCGCAACGCGGCGATCGCTATAGGCTCCAGTCTGCACTACCAAATATCCATTTAATCGAGATGCAAAAGAATTGGGGACAAGCTGACGAATTTGGGAAACTTCATTAGCAGAAGAGACAGGGACAATCACTCGATAACGTGGTTGTGCTTGTGGAGTCAAGCTAGTATTAGAGAGTGGGGCAATCTGGATCGGCTGATTGACAGGTTCGCCACTGGGTGGAACTGATCGCACAGGACGCAAGCTAGTTGTGATTGCAGTATTAGCAGGTATGGGTGAATTGGAACTCTGCGGTGTAATTCTGATGATCACAGAAGTGACAGGCTCGTACCAAAAGGGATTGTTTGCTTGGTTATTCTGATTTAGAGAAGTAGAACTAACCAGTGGTGGTGGGGTATTAAGATTAGGCGCAAAATTCATGGGCTGATTGTTGGTAATCCTTTGTTCAATCTGTTGATTTTCGAGTTGTTGATTTATATTTGCAAAGCGATTGCTATTTGATGCTGTATTTGGCAATTTGCTAGTATTTGGCAATTTGATACTTGACGCAGCATTAGTACTATTTGCAGGGTTAGGATTAGCAAATAGATTAGATGGCGATCGCGTATTCGACAATTGCAAATTACCCTTCACTCTCTTAATATCCAATTGATTGCCGATTACAGCAACCGCATTACGGCTGACATTTTGCAAATCGAATGTGCCATTGCCTATAAAAGTATTATTGCCTTCATCATTAGTTTTGCCTAAGTCTGGGCTTGCTGTATCGGAAATTGTTAGACCGTAAGCACGGTTATTAATAATCGCATTGCCTCGCAAAATCGGTTTAGCATTAGCTTGGATTAAGATGCCATTTTGATTTTGGGTGAAAGTATTTTCGGTGATTTGTGGAGTTGCATCTTGACGAATACTCATCCCAAACGTGGTTTGCTGAAATAGATTGCTGCGAATATCAGGACTAGCAACGCCTTCGATTGCTATGCCACTGGTTCCATTCCGAAAAAATTGGTTGGATGAAACGATCGCTGTTGATTTACCTGTAATTAATGCGCCATCTTGCTGATTATCGAGCAAAGTATTACTGGCGATCGCTGGACTAGCATTCTCAATCCAAAGTCCATAACCTCTAGGATTGGGATTAGTTACAGTCACGCCTCGCAGTTCAGCTCGATCAACTAGGGCGATCGCTACATTTTGTGTAAATCTTGAGCTACTTAACAGTATTCCCCCACCTAAAATTATGATGTTCTTGCCCTTGTTTGCTTCATCGCCTCGCAAAGTCATATTTGGGCGTAAACGGATCGGAAACTGCTCCCCAGTGGCAATGCTATAAGTTGCGTTTGCTAGCTGAATAATCGTAGTTTGTCCAGACTGAGAGCGACTAATCGCATAGGTAATCGTTTTGAAAGGAGCCGTATTAATACCTTGATCGGGGCGATCGCTACCAGTTTGCGGATTTACATAAAGAATATTTTGGGTGTTTTGAGCGATGGCGGGTGTAGCGATCGCCGTAGACAGCAATATAAAGCCAAGAAATATTTTGCAGATGCTCATTTTAAAACCCAACTTTCAAGAATCGGAAACTACCTTAAGTTCTGGACTATTGTAAGAGATTTTGCTAGAACTAAATCCAAAAGATATATTATCCCTTTACACCGATACTGGCTTCGGTAGGAATAATATAGCGTTGTAAAAAGACAAACACAATAAATATCGGCAAAATCGAAATCGCAGAACCTGCGGCAATTAAACGCCAATCTTCAGAAAATGCACTCGCGAGGCTAGCAATCCCACGCGGCAGCGTATAAAGCTCTGGTTTATCGACAATTGCTAATGGCCACAAGAAATCGCCCCACATCGCCACAAAAGTAAATACTGCAAGAGTTGTCAGTGCAGGACGCGCCGCAGGAATCATAATGTGCCACCAGATTCCGAGACTAGAGCATCCATCCATTCGCGCCGCTTCTTCCATCTCTTTAGGAACACTTTGGAAAGCTTGACGCAATAAAAATATGCCAAAAGCAGAAATCACATAGGGGAAAATCAAGCCAGCATAGGTATTTTTGAGATTTAGCTGTACCGCAAGAATGTAAAGCGGAATCATCGTAATTTGAAATGGAATCATCGTTGTTCCCACGATCGCCCAAAAGATCGGATCACGTCCTTTAAAGTTTAATCTAGCTAGGGGAAAAGCCGCGAGAGAGCAGAACAGAAGATTTAGAATAACCGTAATACTAGAAACAAAAAAACTATTCCATAAGTACAGATCAAAGCGCGAATTTTTCCAGACTTTGATAAAATTATCTAGAGTTGGCTGAGCAGGTAATAGCTGTGGCACTGACTGAAAAATATTTTCGTTTGGTGATTTAAAAGCGGTGCTGATTAGCCAGAGTAGCGGGAAGACAGTTAGAGTCGCGATCGCTATTAAAATAATAAACTGCGGAATATTTTTTAAGATGTTAAATGACGGCAATTTTTGATTTTTTTTCTTCATGTTTATATTATTTTTATATTATTTTTGCAGGATTAATAAACTTGAAAGTTGTGATTGAAATAATAAAAATAATTGAGAATAAGAATACTCCAATTGCCGAAGCATATCCCATCTCTAAGCTTGTAAATCCTTTGTCGTAAAGATAGTAAACAACTGTTTTGGTACTATTCGCAGGACCACCCTGAGACATGATATAAACCTCTTCAAATATTTTCATTGCTGAAATTGAAGAAATTATACTGACCAGAATAATGTAAGGCTGCATCAGTGGAATTGTAATGTCAAAATGCTTTTGCCAACCGTCAGAACCATCGATCGCCGCCGCTTCATATAAATCAGCGGGGATTGCTTGCAAACCTGCTAAATAAATCACCATGTAATAACCAACACCGCGCCAGATAACGACAGTAATAATCCCAAAAATGGCGGTTTTAGGATCGGTTAGCCATGGGATTTTGACAGATTGAAAAGTGATTAGTGACAAGAAATAATTTAAGATGCCATTTTCGGCATAGACCCATTTCCAAGCTATTCCTGCGACCACTACAGAGACGATAACTGGGAAATAATAAACTGCCCGAAAAAATTTAATGCTGCGTAATTTTTGATTAACTAAAATCGCTAAAATAAGCGGTAAGATTACTAAACTAGGAACAACAAATATTAGATAAATCAATGTGTTTCCTAATACTTTCCAAAAAGTGCGATCGCGCCATAAGTTTTGATAATTTTGCCAGCCTATAAAACTCGGACTACCGACAAAATCATAATTAGTAAAACTTAGATAAATCGCTTGTAATACGGGCAAAAATGATGTCAAGCAAAGAAAGGCGATCGCAGGCAACAGAAATAAGTATGGAGTCCAAGAAAATTTATGAGCAGGTTTAGCAGATTTATTGGTAGAACTTTTTTGTTTCATCTTTAAGTTTGGTTTGTAATTCTATTTTAAGAATGAGAGCTTTGCGTCCACTCTTAAAATATTTACCATGCGATCGCCTTAAATTTCTCATCGTTAACTATCTCAACGGTCTCGCCTGATGGCTTAATTACATATAATCCTTTTTGATAAGCATATCGACCGACATTATCATCAACTTCTATACCTGCGACTGCCCCAAAAATACGATAGTTAGCATATTCAGGAAAACCTTGCTTAAGATTATTTAATCGTTCACACATTTCATCGACATCATCAGTAGATAAGCGCGATTTACATTCAACAGCGATCGCACTCATTCCATTTACCCCAAACACATCAATTTCCATCGGCATATTTCCCGCCTCAGACCGCATCCTCAGGAATGTCCGTGTCACATTAATCCCTTTCTCGCGAAACATCCGCACGACCGCAGGACGGACTAACTCTTCGACAAATCTTCCCCAACGCGTTGTCAAAGCATTAACAGCGCGGGTCGTATTTTCGACACTACGCTCTAGCTTTTTTATACGCTGATCGGCTTCGGCGGCAAGAATAGCAGCACGGTGATCGGCTTCGGTGGCACGTTGATCAGCACGGCGATCGCTCTCAGCGGCACGGCGATCGCTCTCAGCGGCACGGCGATCAGCTTCAGCGGCACGGCGATCGGCTTCTTGCTGAGAGATACGAAAAAGTTCGTAAATGTTTTCGATAGTTATGGGACTGGTCATGGTTTTGGGCTGGTTTGGCTCAAGTTGCTATTACGATTTTAACTAAATCAGAACAGAAATTAAGTTACGCGGGTGTGATTATCGGGAAATCTTGCTTGGCGATCGCAGCTTGTAGGCGATCGCTGTTATTTTGTCCCGACTCATTATGCTTAACACTTTGTAATAAATTTGTAATAGCATAGAGGTTAGTAACTTAAACCATTAGTCGCATTCTAAATCTATGTTGGAACCTTCTCCGATCGCCACTCAAGACTTGCTTATTTCAGAAGAATTAAGGGTTCCAGCCTTTGCTCATAGCTCATCATCTCAAGATTATTTAGGAGAATGTCTTAGCGATGATGCTTCTGCACCGACTGATAGCTTTGTTAGTCGCCATATTGGCGCAAGTTCTACGGAGATTCAGCAAATGCTCGTGGCGATCGGTTGTGAATCCCTCGATGAGATGATTGAGAAGACCGTGCCTGCTTCGATACGGATGGATCAGCCGTTGCAATTGGGAATAGCGCGTGGCGAATATGAACTGTTGCAAGAATTAAAGGCGATCGCTAGCAAAAACCAAGTCTGGCGATCGTATATTGGCACTGGCTATTACAACTGCATCACACCGCCGATTATTCAGCGCAATATTCTGGAGAATCCAGGTTGGTATACACAGTACACGCCTTACCAAGCCGAAATCGCGCAGGGTCGATTGGAAGCATTGCTCAACTTCCAAACCATGATTATCGATTTGACAGGTTTAGAGATTGCGAATGCTTCTCTACTAGATGAAGGGACAGCTGCTGCGGAAGCGATGACGATGGCGGCGGGGCTTGCCAAAAACAAAGGGAATAAATTCTTTATTGCGAGCGATTGCCATCCGCAGACGATCGCCGTTGTCAAAACTCGCGCTATTCCGTTGGGAATCGAAATCGCGATCGCCAAACATGACGAGTTTATATTTGATCAAAATTGCTTTGGGGCGTTGTTGCAATACCCTGCTAGCGATGGGGCAATCTATGACTACACAGACTGCATTTCGCAAGTTCATGCTCACGGTGGTTTAGCGATCGTGGCGGCAGATTTGTTGGCGCTGACGTTGATCAAGGCTCCTGCGGAATTTGGTGCAGATATTGCGATCGGGAGCGCTCAGAGACTGGGCGTTCCCTTTGGCTATGGAGGACCCCACGCAGCATATATGGCAACCAAAGATGCTTACAAGCGCCAGATGCCAGGGCGGATGGTGGGTGTTTCTAAGGATGTGCATGGTCGTCCTGCTTTGCGTTTAGCCCTGCAAACTCGCGAGCAACATATCCGCCGAGACAAAGCGACCAGTAACATTTGTACGGCTCAAGTTCTACTAGCGATCATGGCGAGTATGTATGCGGTTTATCATGGTGCATCTGGATTGAAGCGGATCGCTCAGCGTGTAAATCTGCTGACAGTGACTCTTGCTCAGGCTTTAGAGAATCTCGGTCATACAATTTCTCATCAGGCTTTCTTCGATACGATCAGGGTTGAGCTAAAGGGAATCTCAAGTGAAGAGATTAGAACTAGAGCGGCAGCTAAGCAGATTAATTTGCGTTACTTTGCAGATAACGCGATCGCGATTAGTCTTGATGAAACTGTTTCTAAACAAGATTTAGCTGATTTAATTAGCATATTTTCTGGAGATGAGAGTGCGATCACTATTTCTAGCATCAAATCTATTCCTGAGTCCCTAACTCGCAATATCGACTATCTCACTCACCCAGTCTTCAACTCTTATCATTCCGAATCAGAGTTATTGCGATATATCTATCGCCTCCAAGCCAAAGATTTATCGCTGACGACATCGATGATTCCGCTTGGTTCATGCACAATGAAGCTAAATGCTACGTCTGAGATGCTGCCTGTCACATGGTCAGAATTTGGGAGTATCCATCCCTTTGCGCCATTGGATCAAACTAAAGGTTATCAAATTCTATTCCAGCAATTGGAAACTTGGCTAGCAGAAATTACAGGCTTTGCAGGTGTGTCGCTACAGCCCAATGCTGGCTCACAAGGGGAATATGCAGGATTATTAACAATTCGGGAATATCATCAACATCGCGGGCAAACCAATCGCCATATTTGTCTGATTCCCACCTCGGCGCATGGCACAAATCCTGCTAGTGCGGTCATGGCAGGCATGAAGGTCGTAACTGTGAACTGCGATCGCGAAGGTAATATTGATGTTGATGACCTCAAGCTCAAAGCAGAAAAGCATCAGCATGAACTTGCCGCACTGATGATTACTTATCCATCCACTCACGGCGTGTTTGAAGAATCAATTCGTGATATTTGCGATACTATCCATTATTACGGTGGACAAGTGTATATGGACGGCGCGAATATGAATGCTCAAGTGGGGCTATGTCGCCCAGGGGATATCGGTGCAGATGTCTGTCACTTAAACTTGCACAAAACTTTTTGTATTCCTCATGGTGGTGGTGGACCAGGCATGGGACCAATTTGTGTCGCACCACAGCTAGTTCCATTTTTGCCAAGTCATCCATTTACGAGTGACATTACGACTGAGACTACAAGTGAGCTAGAGCAAAGCACAATTTCGGCAGCTCCGTGGGGCAGTGCGAGCATTCTCACAATTTCGTGGGTATATATTGCGCTGATGGGAGCGAAGGGATTGAAACTGGCAACAGAGGTGGCAATCTTGAATGCAAATTATATGGCGCAACGACTTGCACCGCATTATCCCATTCTCTATACGGGCAAAAATGGCTTGGTTGCCCATGAATGTATTATCGACTTACACGATTGCAAAGCGATCGCAGGTATTGAAGTTGATGACATTGCCAAGCGGATGATGGACTATGGGTTTCATGCGCCGACTGTCTCTTGGCCAGTGGCAGGAACGATGATGATCGAGCCAACTGAGAGCGAATCGAAAGTGGAACTCGACCGCTATTGTGAGGCGATGATTGCGATTAAACAGGAGGTTAAGGCGATCGCCTCAGGAGCGATGGATAAAGTCGATAATCCTCTTAAAAATGCACCACATACTGCCGAGACTTTATTAGCGGACGACTGGAACCATCCTTATACGCGCAGCCAAGCGGCTTATCCTGCACCTTGGCTGAGAGAGCATAAATTCTGGACAAGCGTGGGACGCATCGATAATGCCTTTGGCGATCGCAATTTTGTTTGTTCTTGCTTACCGATCGAAGCTTACGAAGCATAGTAAGTTTTGCTTAGAACATAAAAGCCAAAAGATGAGTGGCGGCGCA
>JAYTWB010000225.1:0-2993 GCA_043743655.1 Cyanobacteriota bacterium
GATCGCAGTCTCAGTTAAATAGTCAGGCTTTTCCCGCGATTGCTGGAGTTGTAACTTTAGCGATCGCAGCTACAGTTCTCTATTTTATACCTACCCCCAAGCCACAACCCAAGCCAGCGCAAGTTGTACCCGTCCAAACTAAGCCATTGCCTAAGGTTTCAGCGCCGCCGTCAATATCACCGACAAGTTCGGGTGATCCAAATTAATCCCAAAAACAAAAAAGGGCGCGAAGCGCCCTTTTTTGTTTTTGGGATTTCTAAGTCTGCCAAATTGCCATAAGCTATCACCTAATATCTCTCAAAAAAACTATGACTAGAACCGAACGCGACTCGATGGGAGAAATGTCCCTGTCTGATGATGTTTACTATGGTATTCAAACTGTCAGAGCGATCGCTAACTTTCAGATTAGTGGACTTAAGCCTCTGCCCACATTCGTTGATGCTTGTTTGCTAATCAAAAAAGCCACAGCGTTGGTTAATGCTGAACTCGGGTGTATTCCTGTCGGTATGGGGATGGCGATCGCGGCGGCGGCGGATGAAATTTTGGATGGGCAGTTGCGCGATCAGTTTGTGGTCGATGTTTATCAAGCGGGTGCTGGCACATCACATCATATGAATGTGAACGAAGTATTATCTAATCGCGCTCTAGAGATTTTGGGTGATGTGAAGGGGAATTATGAACATGTTAGCCCCAATGACCATGTTAATTATGGACAGTCTACTAATGATGTGATTCCTACTGCGATTAGGATTGGAGCTTTGCTAGCGCTCGATCATGTTTTATTTCCTGCTTTGATCAATCTGGATGAACAATTACGGCTTAAGGCGATCGCCTTTGCCAAAATTATCAAATCTGGGCGCACACATTTGCAAGATGCTGTCCCTGTCAGGTTAGGCGATGAGTTTCAAGCTTATGCTCAAATTATTAGTGATCATGTTAACCGCATTCATTTGGCGGCTAACGATCTCAAAACTCTGGGATTAGGTGGTAGTGCCTCAGGAACAGGGCTAAATACACATCCAAAATATTGCGATCGCGTGGCTGAAAAACTTAGTGAGATTACAGGATTTGAACTAAAATCTGCCAGTAATCTAATGGCAGCAATGCAGAGTATGGCTCCGTTTGTGAATGTATCGGGTTCAATCCGTAACCTTGCTCAAGATACTTGCAAAATTGCTAATGACTTGCGCTTGATGGATTCGGGACCAAATACAGGGCTGCGCGAAATCCAATTACCACCTGTGCAACCAGGGTCATCGATCATGCCGGGGAAATACAATCCTGTGATTGCCGAGATGACAAATATGGTTTGCTTTCAGGTGATCGGTTATGATACGGCGATCGCTTTTGCGGCTCAAGCAGGTCAATTGGAATTAAATGTGATGATGCCACTGATTGCTTATGATTTGATTCATAGCATTGAGATTTTGGGTAAGGCGATCGATACGCTAGCAACGAAGTGCATTAAGGGAATCACTGCTGTCGAAAGTCGCTGTCTGGCTTATGCTGAGAGCAGCCTCTCGCTAGTCACAGCTCTAAATACGCATATTGGTTATCTTAACGCAGCTGAGGTGGCTAAGGAATCTCTAGCGACAGGTAAGTCTTTACGTCAGGTTGTCTTAGAGAAGGGATTGATCACAGAAGAGAAACTTGCTGAAGTTCTCAATCTTGAACAAATGAGTCGTCCTAACGGATAAAACCCAATCTAAGAGAGAGCGCCAAATGCACTCTCTCTTATAACAAATAACTTTTAGTGGAGAAATAGAAAATCATGCTTGCAGTAGCAGTATTGGCGGCGGGTAAAGGAACTCGTATGAAGTCCAGCTTGCCCAAAGTATTACAACCTTTAGGCGGAAAATCGCTAGTGGAAAGAGTTCTCAATGCGACTGATCCTCTAAACGCTGATCGCCGTATTGCGATCGTTGGTTATTGTAGCGATCAAGTGCGTGCTGCTCTTGCAGATTACCCCAAAATCGAGTTTGCCGAACAAGCGGAACAACTTGGTACAGGTCATGCAATCCAGCAAGTATTAGAACCATTAACAGGTTTTGTCGGCGAACTGGTCGTCCTCACGGGTGACTCTCCATTGCTGCGTGCCGAGACGATCCAAAACTTAATTGATCGCCATCGTGCTAACCAAGCTTCGGCAACAGTGCTAACCGCAATTCTTCCTGATCCAAGTGGTTATGGTCGCGTTTTTTGCGATCGCGATATGCGTCTGGAACGGATTATTGAACATCGTGACTGTAATCCCGAACAGATTCTCAATCAACGAGTTAGCACAGGAGTTTATTGTTTTGATTGGCAACAACTCGCAGCGGCTTTACCGAAGCTAACAACTAACAATGCTCAGAAAGAATATTATCTGACCGAAGTTTTTGATTATCTGACTTCTGTTTATGCCAATGATTTGGCTGATCCTGATGAAAGTCTTGGTATTAACGATCGCCTTCAGCTAGCTCATGCTTATGAGATATTGCAAAAGCGATCGCGTGACAAATGGATGCGTGCAGGTGTGACGATGCTATTACCCGACACGATTACGATTGATGATGAAGTGGAACTCGCTGCCAATGTAATTATCGAGCCACATTCTCATTTGCGCGGCAATACGAAAGTCGGCTCAGGTACAACGATTGGTCCTTCGAGTATGTTGACGAACAGCATGATTGGCGAGAATTGTCATGTGCAGTTTTCCGTAATCGAAGATAGTCAAGTTGCTGATCATTGTCGAATTGGTCCTTTTGCGCGAATTCGGGGCGAGTCAATGGTGGGTGAGAAATGCCGCATCGGTAATTTTGTGGAGCTTAAAAATGTCAAAGTTGGTCATCGCACTAACGCAGCTCACCTGAGCTATTTAGGCGATGCCACTCTCGGTGAGCAGGTTAATATCGGTGCGGGTACAATTACGGCTAATTATGATGGCTTTAAAAAGCATCAAACTATCATCGGCGATCGCAGTAAAACAGGTGCTAACTCTGTGCTTGTCGCGC
>JAYTWB010000226.1:0-4055 GCA_043743655.1 Cyanobacteriota bacterium
TATTTCCAAAAGAAGAAGGTCGGCTAAGCCGACCTTCTTCTTTTGGAATTTTACAAGAACCACCACATAAGCGATATGCCTAAAATAGAACCAGCAACAACTTGAACAGGTGTGTGACCTAATAGCTCTTTGAGGGGATCATGTTCTTCTTCAAAAACTTCCACCATGATTTGATTGAGAACCTTAGCTTGCTTACCTGCGGCGCGGCGGATACCTGCGGCATCGTACATGACAATAAATGCGAAGACTGTAGCGATCGCGAATTGAGGTGTGTCCCATCCTTGAGTGCGTCCGATCCCTGTGGCAAGTGCGGAGACTAATGCTGAATGAGAGCTAGGCATTCCCCCTGTCTCGAACATAATTTTAAATCTGACTTGTCGGAACTGGGCTAACTCGATAAACAATTTGAGTATTTGAGCCGTTAGGCTAGAACATAGCGCAATTAGCAGAACTTGGTTATCGAGGATTTCGCCAACGGGATGGAGGTTCATATCAATTGCAGGAATTAAGATCAAGGAATGGTTTGAGAATAGAATTTAGTTTTTTCGAGCAGTGATGTAATCAGCGATCGCCATTAGTGGTAAAGCTGCGTCCCCATAACTGACAAGCTGAGCCTTAGCACTTTCGACCAGTTCTTGTGCCTTGTGCTGAGAAGTTTCGATACCCCACAAGCTAGGGTAAGTAACTTTTTGGGCGGCAAGGTCTTTGCCAGCCGTTTTGCCAAGCTGCTCCGAAGTTGATGTGATATCGAGAATGTCATCAATGATTTGAAAAGCTAAGCCTATGTGCTTAGCATAGGTCGATAGACGCATGATGTCAGTATCATTTGCACCTGCTAGTAAGGCTCCGCAGATGACGCAAGACTCTAATAAAGCTGCTGTTTTATGAAGATGAATAAAGGTGAGAGTTTCTGCCGTTATATCTTGTTTTCCTTCACATTCGAGATCAACAACTTGCCCACCGACTAAACCCGTGGCGGCAACGGCATGACCGAGATGGGCGATCGCTCTTAAAATGCGATCAGCAGGGACATTTTTGGTATGTTCGGCAATAAATTCAAAAGCGTAAGCAAGTAAAGCGTCGCCTGCGAGGATCGCAATATCATCACCATAAACCTTATGATTAGTCGGCTTGCCGCGCCGAAAATCGTCATTGTCCATCGCTGGCAAGTCATCATGGATTAATGACATCGTATGGACCATCTCCATCGCACAAGCTGTCGGCATGGCGGCGGTGATATCTCCCCCCAATAGTTCACAAGCCGCGAGGCAGAGAATTGGGCGTAATCGCTTACCACCTGCCATCAGTGAGTAGCGCATGGATTCGTAAATTTTTTCGGGATAAGTAATCGCAACTGAGGCATCGAGGGCGGCTTCAACTTCTTGTTTGCGATCGCGTAAATACTTATCTAAATTGAATGCAACTATTTGTGGCATATGATCGGCGCAATAACTCCAGAATGTATATTATGCAATGACTTGAAACCGCAAGCCGAAAATTTATTGATTTCGCCGCCATTGACAGTGAAATTTTAGAGTGAAATTTTAGGGATTAACAAACTTGCGGCGATAACTCCAAACTGTATTTTGCAATAGCATAGTCACTGTCATTGGACCCACGCCACCTGGGACGGGTGTGATCTGGGATGCGACTTCGCTGATGCCCGCAAAGTCTACATCGCCGACTAATCTCGATTTACCTTCATAATCAGTGACACGATTAATACCAACATCGATCACCACTGCATCAGGTTTGATCATATCTGCCGTAATCATTTCAGGACGACCGATCGCAGCAATTAAAATATCAGCTTTACGAGTTATCTCAGCGAGATTTTTAGTGCGAGAATGGGCGATCGTGACTGTGGCATTTTCTTCAAGCAGCATCAGCGCCACTGGCTTACCAACTAAGATGCTACGCCCAATCACAACGGCATTTTTACCCGCGATATCAACCTTTGCTTCGGCTAATAACTCCATCACACCTGCGGGCGTGCAGCTGCGTAATCCCTCTTCACCACGCGCCAATTTACCAAGATTATAAGGATGCAAGCCATCCGCATCTTTGGTAGGATCGAGGCGATTTAATAGAGCGATCGCATCGAGATTTTCGGGTAGCGGTAACTGAATGAGAATACCGTCCACACGCTCATCAGCATTCAACTCATCAATAAATTGCTCTAATTCAGCTTGACTGACGCTCGCAGGAAAATGTTTACCAAAAGATACAATCCCGACTTTTTTGCAGGCTGTTTCTTTGTTTCGGACATAAGCAGCACTTGCAGGATTATCACCTACCATCAGCACAGCAAGCCCAGGAGACCGACCATATTTGGGTTGTAATAGGGCAAGCTCTGCCGCGATCGCTCCTTGCATTTTCTTCGCAAGCGCCTTGCCATCAATAATTGTTGCCATGAGACCTTTTTGCGAACTACCCATTACTTAAACGATTGTATGACCTGATTTGAAATATCAAAACCCATATATAATGCTTCTCGCCGAAGGCGGGAAACCTCATATATGGGTTTTAAGAAATGGTTAACTAAACCGCTTTAGCATCAACTTCAGCAAAAGACTTGTAACAGTTCTCAGCATCATAAATATGACAGCGATCGCCAATCTCCTTCATTAAGCTCCAAGTAAACTTAGTCTTGTAAAGATATTGTCCCCAATTCTCTTCAAGAGACTTATGAGCAAGGCGCAGGTTGTATGAGGGAATACCAGTCGAAATATGGTGCGGAACATGAACATTAATGTCATGACACAACCATTCCACCCAAGCAGGATAATCGCAATGCACAGTCCCTGTTAGCTGATCGGTCGCAGCATGCCATTTATCTTGATCTTTGAAAGCAATATCTGGCATCGTGTGATGGACGATCGTGAAAGTACTCATCCAAAAATGATAAACCAGCCAGGGCATCACAAAAAAGCTGATAAAACCGAAAAAGCCTGTGTTGTAAATCAACGTTGGGCAGATGATCGCCGCAAAAACAAGCACCAAACGATAAGAAAACTTGACTTGTGACTGTTGACGCTCAGGATATAGACTGGCGTTAAAGTGCAAGTTTGCCCAATGAATAATCGAGCCAGTCCACCAAAAACGGGTACGGATTAGGCGATAAACATTAGAAATTAGCCCTTTGCCTTCTTCGTATTCTTCAACAGTGAAAGGATACCAAGCATTATCTTCACCCATCTTGTTAGTGTGTAGATGATGATGATCGTGCTTGAAGCGCCAACCGTGAAATGGGAAAAGTAAAGGCAGGAAAGCAATATGTCCGACTAGATCATTTAGCCAAAGCTTGCCAAAAAAGGAACGATGACCGCAATCATGACCAATCACAAAAAAGCCAGTCAGTGCAGTACCTGTAAATATCCAAGCAAATGGTAGCAAGTACCAGGGTGAAAAAGCGATGCTGGCATAGCCGAGTGCAGCGGTAACCACTGAAAATAAGACGCTCAACCAAGCTCTGAGAGCATTTTTAGCAAAGTATTCAGATGGAATAGTCTTGATGATGTCGCGGAGGCTTGTATCAGAGGTAAGTGTGTGTGAGGAGTTTTGGATGGCAACCACTATGAAGCACTCCCTACGGCGGTCAGGCGTTGACGACTCAAACTTTGTAGTTGCTGTAAAAGAACGTCGATATCAGATTGCAATTCTGCTAGTTCAGCTTGAACTTCTTCGGAATATAGCTTATTAGCAGTTACTTTCAATGGAGAAATATCTTTTGTCAAGGCTTCAGTTTGTTTGCTCATACTTCCTTTTAAAACGTTTTTTAAAACGCTGTTGTCACGCCACGAAATATTTATGACTCAGATTTTAGCTTATGTCATGTGTATTTTTGTATATCTATAACTAGATTTAATGAGTAAATATACGGATTAACAAGTTTAGTATTTTGTGCCAAGAGGCGTATCGGCAAATAAAATGGGGGCGATCGCGGCGGCTGAACCCAAACGATCATCAAAATAGTCTTCGAGGCTGTAGTACTGATCCATCCGATCGCATAGTCCTGTAGGACTAAGGCTTTGGATATTATGGCTGATGATATA
>JAYTWB010000227.1:0-15103 GCA_043743655.1 Cyanobacteriota bacterium
AGTCATTGTCCAAGGGATTTTGGGCGGATTGACGGTGACGCAATTATTGAGATTTGATATTGTCACCGCGCATTTAGGCACAGGATTATTATTTTTCTCAAGTTTGTTAGCGATCGCCACAGCGCTAAGCAGTCCAGCGAGTGAAGTGCAAACTTCTCCGTCTAAACTTGCTTGGTTAGGGCTAACTGCCGCAATCTGCGTTTATTTACAAAGTATTCTCGGAGCATTGGTCGCATCGCAATGGGCTTTACATCAATGCTTTGCCACCCAAGATATGTGCATCGTTTTAAATGCTCACTTGCTTGGTGTAATTCCCGCTACTTTTGCCACTATCGCTGTTGTCATAACATCATGGCTAACTAAACTGACTTCGACCATTTTGCGCCGCGTGTCAGCGATCGCAGGTTTGTTAGTGATTGCTCAAGTAGCGATCGGCTATGCTACATACAAGTTGCATTTACAAGTTGAACCGCTTACTGTTGCTCATCAAGCGATCGGTTCAGCACTACTCGGAACTCTGATTTGCTTTACTGTATTGGCATTTAGAGTCATCAATCAAGATCAAACATTAGAACAAAATCAAGCGCAACCTGCAATTCATTAACTCTAACAAATGCGAAAGAATTGCCCAAAAACCGCAAAATATTTTAGGAATTAAGCGCAAATGCAAGAAACAGCCGTTCAAGAAAAAGTAGTCGCAAAAAATATTTTGGCTCAAGTAATTCCAGAAAACACTTTGCCAGAAGATATTTTGCCAGAAAACATTTTGGCTGAAGCTAATCAATTGACTAGTTCAACTAATCAATCAACTAATCAATTAACTAATCAATCAACTAATCAATTAAGTCGCAATTGGCGCGATGTCATTCAAGATTACACCGCCTTAACTAAGCCCCGCATTATCGTTTTATTGCTAATCACCACCGCAGGTGCAATGTGGATTGCTTCGGAGGGAGAAGTTGATTTATTTTTGATGTTTGTGACAGTCTTGGGTGGGGCGATCGCGGCAGCTTCGGCAAATGCAATTAACTGTCTATACGATCGCGATATCGATGCCAAAATGGAACGCACTAGCTGGCGACCACTGCCATCAGGCAGAATTTCACCGCGGAATGCCCTAATCTTTGCGATCGTCCTGGCGATCATCTCCTTCACGATGCTCACTGTATATGCAAATCTCCTAGCCGCTTGCTTGGCAATGTCGGGGATTGCCACCTATGTTGGCGTTTATACAATTTGGCTAAAGCGGACTAGTACTCAAAATATCGTAATTGGTGGAGCCGCAGGGGCAATTCCACCTTTAGTCGGTTGGGCGGCAGTGACGGGTGATCTGAGTTGGGCGGCTTGGGTTTTATTTGCGATCATTTTTGTGTGGACTCCGCCACATTTCTGGGCTTTAGCGCTCATGATTCGTGATGAGTATGCCAAAGTGGACGTACCGATGTTGCCTGTGGTCAAGGGCGCTGAGGTGACGGCTAATCAGATTTTGCTATACACGTTGTTGCTGATTCCCGTATCCCTATTACTGGTTTATCCTTGCAATGTCATGGGCTTGGTCTATGCAGTGTCGGCGATCGCTTTGGGCTGCCTATTTATTTACAAAGCAACACAGTTATTGGAGCAACCAAGCGATCGCCTAGTTGCTCGTTCTGTTTTTAAATATTCAATTCTCTATTTAGGATTGCTATGTGTGGCAATGGGGATTGACAGCTTGCCGATCGCCCATATTTCTAGCCAACAAGTAATTAGCTCTTGGCAATCTGCGATCGCCTCTATAAGTTCATAAAGAAGTTGATAAAGAAATCCATAGAAAAACCTATAAAAAAGAAAGTTTCAAATCGTTTTTAGAAACGATTTGAGCTAACAGGACAATTGGGCTTGTCGGCTGACTCTGTAGGGGCAGGATCGGGAGGGAGAAGTGCCACCACATGCGGGACGG
The DNA here is from genome assembly GCA_043743655.1 of Cyanobacteriota bacterium. GTDB lineage: Bacteria > Cyanobacteriota > Cyanobacteriia > Pseudanabaenales > Pseudanabaenaceae > Pseudanabaena. Next base: position 1,940 of record JAYTWB010000227.1, read on the forward strand.
GGCGTGGCTCATAAGCCATGACTGATTTGTTCCGATAGGCGAGGGATGCACTTGCGCCAGAGTCGAGCATCACGGCATCTTGCAGCCCTGCTTTTGCTAAGATTTTCCCCAAGCTGACCGAGTCGATCATCTCCATCGTCACGCCGATTACAGGTCGCCCAGAACGATCAATACCCCAGAAGGCGCGATCGCGACTAGCATCAAAGCCATAGAGCTTACCAAAAGACTCAGCAGATTGGGGTTTGCCATCACGCACTAGCCAACCTGCTGCCACAAATGCATCAGTTGTATCGGTCAACTCAGAGCGTACGCTTTCTAGCGATATATGTTTCGCCGCATTGAAGGGGATAAATTTAATAGATGAAGGGCTAATCAGTACGAGAGGGCGGTTATTGAGAAGTGGATTTTCGCCTTTGTTGCCAGTATTAAAAATTCCAGCATTGCTCGAAAACTGGCTCATCACAGGACCAATCATCGTATTGCCGTCAATACGCTCTAGTGAGAAAAAGCCACCATCAACCGCGGCGATCGCAGTAGGAATCATCGTCAGAATCTCGGCAACCTGAGCGCGTTTGTCTGCATGAGCTGTCACGGCGCGACCACCCTGCACAAGCGTGATTGATAGACCATCAATGGTGACTTTCCGCTTTTCGACAGGCGTGGTGAAATTAATCGCTCCATTGCTAACTGTTGGTAATAGTGAAAATTGATTTCCAGAAGCTCCACTCGATGACTGTTCGATTGCTTCGTTAAAGCGCGATTGTCCAAAACGCATGATCGCTAGCAAATCCTCGGATTCGTTAGCAGAACGCTCTTGACGCGGATCGAGACTCATCGAGAGCGCCGCCTTATAGCCGACATCTTTTACTTTGTCTTTGGCACGTTCTGTAAAGTCGCCTTCAGGATAGGTGAAATAATCAATGGGAATTCCCAATTCTTTTTCGAGGACTTTTTTTGATTCCAATACTTCACGCTCGATTTCAGCATTACTGAGATTTTTCATGTTTAAGTGATTAACAGTATGTGAGGCAACTGTGATTAATCCACTTTTTTGCATCTCGCGTAGCTGATCCCATGTCGCTTTGGGCTTCTGTCCTGCCGTGCCGACAAAGCGCGTATGCACTGACCAAACCGCAGGATAGTTATATTTTTTGAGCAATGGGAACGCATATTTGTATTGACCGAGATAGTTGTCATCAAAGGTCAGTAATACAGGCTTTTCGGGCAATGCAGAACCTGTTCGCAAATGGTTGACCATGCGATCCATGGTGATTGGAGTGTAGCCTCCTTCTTGGAGAGTTTGAAAATGTTTTTCTAGTTCATCTGGAGTGACATCCCAATCAACGTCTTTGGTGGCGGTGATATCGTGATACATGATGATCGGAATTTTGCTGGCGCGGGCGCGATCGCTGATTTGGGGAAATGTCGCAGGCGTAAAACTAGCAATCAGATCAGCATTAATAGCGCTGCTCAAAGTTGATAAGGCGGGTAATGGATCGTTGGCGATCGCATTGATGGCTCTAATCTGATAGAGCGAGGCTGTTACCGAGTCAAGTGCGTTGTATTGACAAAAAGACTGGGAACCAACAGTTGCAAGATTATTTGTCGCAACATTTGTAGAGCCTAAAGAAGGCGGGTTAGTAGTTATGTCCGCAGAGGATGGACGATAGGTGACTAATCGCGAGGCGATCGCTGCACCCATGCCAGTACCGAGAGCCGCTAACGCAATCACGATCCAAATCGTACTCATGTTGCTGCTCTTGTTTCCGTTTCCCCTGCTCATAAAAGATTTACAAATTTTTGATACTACTAAAGCTCATTTAAGCAGACAGGCTTGATCTAAACAAGTGTCACCCGTGTTTAGCAACTCAAAATTGATTATAGGATCAAAGAATTAGATATATTAGAATATTATTAATTTTTAAGCTATATTTTGGAATGGTAGACATTAATATTCTTGAAAGTGATATCCAAAATAAACTTTAAAGCTGATTAGTTTAGCCACTGGGGACAATTATGATATGTGCTGATATGGCTAAAGATCAAACACAGTCTGCTAGAGATATATTAAAAAATCTCGAATCAAACAAAGATGGATGTATTTATATTGTTCACGATCGCATTCGTTGGTCGTTTTATATTCAGCGTGGCAAGTTGGTATATGCCTCTCACTCATTAGAAAGTTTTGAAAGATTAGAAAGGCATTTGCGGGGACTCAGCCGAGAAGTATCCACTCTAGATGACAAAGTGCGATCGCAACTGCGTTTAATGTTTGATGATCCATCTTCAGAAAATGCCCAGTATAGAGTTACCAGTGAAGTTCTCTGTATCGAATACTTGGCGATCCTTTGGCTAGTTGACGAAAATTATTTGCCTAAGCCAATGGCTGGCAAGTTAATAGCAAGGATTATCCAAGAAATAGTCGAGGCTTTTTTATGCTTGCCAAACGGTGTATTTAGACGGGTTCACTATGGGCATTTATTGCAAGAAACCTATTGTAGTTTATCAGTTGATCGCATTTTAGAAGTTGTTGAGCAACGCTTACGCGTATGGCATAAACTTGGTCCTGCAATTTCATCCCCTTATCAATGTCCATATCTAGTCAGTCAGACGACTGCGGCAAAACGGATGTCGATGGAAACTGTGCAGAGGTTGGGACGGCTCTTGCGCGGGTTTAACTTTTGTCAGTTAGGGGCATTGCTAGGTCGAGACCCACTGGCGATCGCCAAACAACTTAGCCCATTAGTGCTTGATGGTTCGGTTTTATTAAGAGACCCTCTGGCACCATTTGACATGTTGCCGCGCACTTATTATCTCGCCCCAGCAGCAGAATGCGAAAATATTGAAAAGTTAGCCGAAACTCTTGATGACGAAAAGTACGAAAACGAAAACGATGATGACATCTCTAGTATTTCACAAATTTTTACACAAAGGTCAGCCAAAACATGGAAGATTGTTTGCATTGATGATAGCGAGTCAATGCTAAGTATAATTAGTAGTTATTTGGGTAGCGAAGATTTTCAAGTTACGCTCATCCAAGACTCAATGAGAGCTTTAATGAAAATTACTTCTATCCGCCCTGATTTAATTCTCTTAGATATTGGGATGCCAAATGTTGATGGCTATCAACTTTGTTCTTTAATTCGCAAATCTTCGATTTTAAAAGGCATTCCAATTGTAATGGTGACAGGTAATAAGGGCATAATCGATCGGGCTAGAGCGCGTTTAGTGGGAGCTTCAGATTATTTGACTAAGCCATTTGTCCAAACTGACTTACTCAAAATGATCATGCGACATCTTCTTTAAATTAAGCTTGGTTAACTAGATCGCGCAAGATATACTATTTGCTATATAATATCTTTAGAATTTATTAATAATTGCTAAAATTAAACAATAAATTAAAAAGCCAATTAAACAACCAAGACAAATTAAGATTTCGCCTTAGGCAGAATCATCGTTTTGAGAGTTTTTAGATAATAAGATTTCTAGATAACATAGTAACAAAGTTGGTTAGAGGGCTTATGACGACAGTTTTGGTAGTTGAAGATACTGCTTCTGAGCGTGAGTTGATCTGTGAGTACCTGCGACAGGGGGGGTATAACGTAGTCAGTGCTGGTGATGGGAAGGAAGGATTAGAAAAGTTTGAGAAGATTCATCCAAATCTGGTGATTACAGATTTAGTAATGCCGGGAATGAGTGGATTGGAACTATGTCGAGCGATTAAAAAGGTGTCAACGACAAAAATCCCTGTAATTGCCTGTACTTCTAAAAATCAAGAGCTGGATCGCTTGTGGGGAATGAAGCAAGGCGTGGATATTTATCTCACTAAGCCATTTACCAAAGAAGAGATCGTCCAAGCAGTGCGATCGCTAATTTTGGGCGGATAAAATGGAAAGCCTGACAATCGAACTACGCGAGGAGCAATCACAGGCGATCTTAGGATTGCCATATCTTAGTTTGGAACTAGGTGGTGATGTAACTGCCGCAGTACAGTTGAGATTTGTGCGCGAAACCTTAGTACTTGATAGCGATCGCTTTACACAAATGCCCAATGTGCATCCTTGTTTGCTCGGTTTGGTTGAGCATCGCAGTAACGTTTTTTGGGTGCTAGACTTACCGCAACTATTAGGGTTTACCGCGCTTGATTCGACAGCGATCGAGACTCATATTGCCGTCTTACAAATTGGGGGATCGTTTCTCGGCTTGGGGCTAGAACGGATTGGACGCGTGTTGCGCTTTGGTGAGGCTGAGATTGTTTCATCAGACTCATTAATAAATATTCCGTCAGAAATTGAGCCTTTTTTGCGCGGTGGGGTTCTCCAGTCTGAAGCGATCGGCAATCATTTGTATGTATTAGATGCTGAAGCGATCGCTAGCCATAACTTCAGTATATAGATTTCACTTTTTCCTTTTTCCTTTTAACTTTTTCTTTGAAAAACGGAGTTTACCCTCATGGTTCTTGATTCACGTTCTCGTATCGATAGCTCTGAAGCAGTCAATGGTAATGGTTCTAGCAACAGCAATGAGTCCGATGGAATCGTAGACCTGCGTAATCCCAACATTTCTGTCGCAACGGCTCCTTCAATCAAGAAAAAATCGATTGGAAAGTGGTGGCAATCTCTCGGTTTGCGGACAAAAACTACTATCGTTTCTCTAGCAGCCGTTGTTATTCCCCTAACCGCTTTAGGAGCGTTTAGTTACACATACGTTGGTCAAAATATTGCGAACTCAGTAAGAAATGCTAAGGCGGTCAGAGCAGGGGGGATGGCAAATCGGACAGCCTTATTCATGCGAGAACGCTACGGTGACATTCAAACACTTACCTACCTGCCAATTTTTAACAATCCCAAAGTACAGGCTGCTTTGCCAATCAATGAGCAGAAGGCTATTATCGATAACTACGTCAAGAGCTATGCTATTTACGATAGTATTGCGCTGTATCGACTGGATGGAAGTCTAGTTATAGATGCGGGGTCTGCGCCTGCACCAGACAACGCTTCTAAACGAGACTATTTTCAGGAGGTGTTGAAATCTGACAAAGCAGTTATTACTCAGCCTGAGATATCGACTGTAACCAAAGAAGTGAGTATTTTTGTTGCTGCCCCAGTCAAAGATATAACTACAGGTAAAACGATCGCCATTGTTCGTTCTAGAATGCCTATTTCGTCTCTTGAAAATATTTATAAGGATTACATTCCCGTTGGTGAGAATTATCACTTGATTGGTTCCGATGGCAAGTTTTTTATTGCTTTAGAAAAAGATCAAGTTGGGCGCGATTTAAAAACGGACTTTTCGGAGTTAACTCCTTTAGTTGACAAACGTCAGCAAGGTGCAGTAACTGCCATCGAACAACTTACAAAAAATGAGCAGTTTGTCGGATATTCACCATTACCCAAACTAGAGGGAATGCCAGATTTAAAATGGGAGGCTGTAATTTCTGTTGACACTAATCAAGAATTGAAGCCATTACAACAATTGCTATTGATCTTGGTAGGTGCGACAAGTGCAGTGGGGGTATTAGCGGCTGTAGTTTCGATCGCGATCACCCGTCGGGCGACTCGTCCATTACTTGAAGCAACGGAAGCAGTGGTTGAGTTGGGGAAAGGTAATCTCGATACACGTCTCGTGGTGCAAGGTGAAGATGAAATGGCGCAATTGGGAGGCAATATCAATCTGATGGCGAGCCAATTGCAAGTTTCTTTGAAATTGCGCGCAACTGAATTGCGACTCGCCGAAATACGCGGTGACGTTTCTCGTTTGCAGGGCAATGAAGGTTTGGATAAACTGTTGATCGGTTATTTAGATGTACTCCGTACACAGATGAAATGCGATCGCGCGGTAATCTATGAATTTGATAAAGAATTTGCAGGACGGATCACTAGAGAATCTGTGGATCGCGGCTGGACAAGTGCTTTTGATGCTAACTTGAGCGATCCCTGTATACCGAACAGTATCATTGAGAATTACAAACTGGGGCGGACTGTGGCGACAAATGATGTGATGAATGCGGGATTTGCGCCTAATCACCTTAATCTAATGCACAAGTTGCAGATCAAATCAAATTTAGTTGTGCCAATTCGTCAATCTAATGCCCTCTATGGACTACTCATCGTTCATAAGTGCCACGCACAACATGTTTGGCAAGAGGACGAGATTGCGTATCTGAGACAGGCTGGAGAGCAATTGGGAATTTCTTTTAATGGTATTCAGTTGGCGATTGAAAAACAAAATACTGCTGAAGAAGAACGTCAGCGCAGTGAATCAATTCAGCGTGAGTTAATTACGCTATTGACTGATGTTGAAGGTGCGGTGAATGGAGATTTGACTGTGCGCGCTCAAATCTCGGCGGGTGAAATTGGTATCGTTGCCGACTTTTTTAATGCGATCGTAGAAAGTTTGCGAGATGTCGTAACGCAGGTAAAACGGGCGACTGTGGAGGTAAATACCTCGGTAAATACTAACAATGAATCGATTCGCACCTTAGCCAGCGATGCGACTTTGCAATCAGAACAACTTGATGGAGTGTTGCAATCTGTTGAGCAGATGACCGACTCGATCCAAGTCGTGGCAAGTAACGCGCGACAGGCGGCTGACGCATCAAACAAAGCTGCGGCTACGGCGGAAACAGGTAGTTTAGCGATCGCGCAATCAGCGACAAGTATTTTGGAGTTGCGACAAACTGTTGCGGAAACCACCAAAAAGGTAAAACGGCTGGGTGAAGCATCACAACAGATTTCTAAGGTTGTTGTACTGATTGACCAGATCGCGCTAAAAACAAATATGTTGGCGGTAAACGCCAGTATTGAGGCGGCGCGTGCGGGTGAAGAAGGACGTGGCTTTGCGGTAGTTGCGGAAGAGGTTGGCGCACTCGCGGCGCAGTCAGCGACAGCAACCAAAGAGATCGCCCGAATTGTGGAAAGCATTCAAAAAGAAACCACAGAAGTTGTGGAATCAATGGAAGCCAGCACTTTACAGGTAGTCGAAGGTACTAACAAAGTTGAGGATGCGCGCAAGAGTCTAGTCCAGATTGTGGAAGTAGCGCGGCAGGTAAACGAGTTATTTCAAGGTATTTCGATCGCCACAACTTCGCAGGTGCAGACTTCGCAATCGGTGAAGTTGGTTATGGAAAACCTCTCTATGCAATCGCAAAAGTCGTCAGAGACTTCTCGCGAAGTCGCGATCGCCCTCCAAGAAACGGCGAATGTGGCAAGTAAGTTGCAAGCTTCGGTAGAGACTTTTAAGGTTGATGCAGCATAATTTCTTGACAACCTGCCTTTCAGGCAGGTTGTCAAACAAAGATAAGAATTAGTAGAGGTCGATATGGCAACTAATACATCAACTAACACATCAGTTAATAAGCTAAGCGATCGCGAATGGGAAGTGCGCTTACTATTTCTCGATGAGGTTAAAGATTTTCTGGCTGATATTGAAACAGAAATTATTGGCTTGAGCGATCGCGGATTACAAAAATCGGCGATCGATAAGATTTTGCGCGCAGCTCACTCGATGAAAGGCGGCGCGGCGATGATGGGCTTTATGGCTCTGAGCGAACTCGCGCACCGTTTAGAAGATTTTGTGAAAATCCTGCAAGCAAATAAGCAAACTGCGATCGCCCCTGATCTCGAAAGCTTATTTTTAAACGCGATCGATAGTATGGCAAAAACTGCAAATATTCATAAGCAGCGTAACACTCCTAATGATGAATGGTTAGAGCTATATATCAATCCTCCTTTTAATCATCTGCACGAACTATTAGGCGACCTATCAGCCCATGATGAAGCGAACCTACTTTCGGAAGAAGCAGGTGAGGATATGCGCGTGATCATGTTTTCGACTGAAGTTGACGCTTGTCTAGCAAGGCTGACCAATGTCGTTGCGGATCAAAATTCACAAGTGTTGCGAGAAGAGTTTGCACTTACCAGTCAAGAATTTGGCTGTCTCGGTGAAATGTTGGAACTACCCGCATTTAGTCGCCTTTGTGAAGAGATTAGCCAAGCTTTAGCGGCTAAAGATATTAATTTACAAGAGGTGACAAATGCGGCTTTAGATGTTTGGCGGCGATCGCAAGCCCTTGTTTTGGTGGGTCAGTTTGAAGCGCTACCCGATCATTTTGAGATATTGCCTCACAATGTATTTGAGAGACTATCGCCTAACCAAGACATATCTGAGATATTACCCTCAAATGAAGAGATAGAAGTCTTCATTTCACCAGAGCCGCCGCCCAACCCTGCTAAAAATCCTGATGCAACGATTCGGATTCCGCTCCGCCATCTCGAATCACTTAGCGATCGCTTTGGTGAGTTGAATGCTGAGCGCAGTGGATTGCGTTTGCAATTAAAAAGAATGCGTGATCTAGTACAGCTTTTAGGTACGCGAATGCATGGATTAGAGCAGTCTAATGCTCAGCTAAGAGATACCTATGATCGTGTAGTTACATCCTCCGAGCCATTTATTCCCATGATTGCGACAGCAGTTGCGTCCGAGCCTTACATCAATCAACCTGCAATCAGTGACAAGTTTTTACCTTATACGAGTCGATTTGATCTTTTAGAAATGGATCGCTATAGCGAGTTACATATCCTATCGCGCGAAATTATGGATAGTGTGGTGCAGTTGCAAGAAGTTTCGAGCGATCTAGAAACCGCTTTGACTGACACAGAAGCAAATGAACGCGAACTCGGACGTGCATCGCGACAAATGCAAACAGCGATCGAGCAAGCAAGAATGCGAATGCTCAGCGAGGTTTTAGGTAGATTTCCGCGCTTATTGCGCGACTTGTCAGTGACTCATGGCAAGCAAGTTGAGCTAGTAGTGCGCGGTAGCTCGACTCTAGTTGAGCGATCGGTTTTAGAGATTTTAGAAGACCCTCTTTTACATCTAATTCGGAATGCTTTTGATCATGGGATAGAGACTCCTGAAATGCGGATTGCGGCGGGTAAACCATCGAAGGGCAAGATCGAAATTGCCGCGGGTTATCGTGGTAATCAAACCGTAATTACGGTCAGCGATGATGGCAGTGGCATAAATTTTGCGAAATTACGCGATCGCGCTTTACAAATGGGATTAAGTGAAAGTGATCTCGAAGGCTCTAATGAAACTGAGCTATTAGATTTGATTTTTGAAGCAGGATTTAGTACTGCCGATCGGGTAACTGAGCTTTCAGGACGCGGTGTGGGCATGGATGTGGTGCGGTCAAATTTAAATATTATTGGCGGCAGCATTCGGGTCGAAACGGAAGCGGGTAAAGGGACAACTTTTATATTAACTGTCCCTGTCTCTCTGTCGATTGCGCGGGTGCTTTTATTTGAGAGCAATGGCTTACAAATGGCGATTCTCACTAGCGCAGTCGAAGAAATTCTCTTAATCAAAGATGCCTCTATTTATAGAGTTGCTGACCAAGAAGTATTAGATTGGCAAGGCTACTCTGTACCTCTATTAAAATTAGGCGATCGCTTACATTTCTCGCGTCCACAAAACCAAACCGAGACCGAAAATCGCCCGATTGTTGATGAGCCATTGATGTTGATTGTGGCGCGCGATAATGTTCCATTTGCATTGCAAATTGATCGCTACTGGGGTGAGCAGGAAGTCACAATTCGCGGTGTCCAAAGCCTGATTCCGATGCCGACTGGCTTTATGGGCTGCGCGATTTTGGGTGGTGGCAAGCTCGTGCCACTGGTGGATATTGATAACTTGCTCGACTGGGCGATCGCTGACGTTAATTCACCACCTAGCAAAGCTCTCAGCTTGCCATCTGAGCAAAGCGATCGCAAAGTTACAGTTCTAGTCGTTGATGATTCAATTAACGTGCGAAGGTTCTTGGCGATGACCCTAGAAAAAGCAGGTTATCGAGTTGAACAAGCCAAAGATGGTTATGAGGCAATGGAAAAACTGCGAAAGTTACCAACACTTCTCAAAAACTCCCGAGTCAGTGCGGTAATCTGTGATATCGAGATGCCGAAATTAGATGGATTTGGCTTCTTAGTCCAGTCTCGTGCGGATGACAAATGCAAAGATATTCCTGTGATGATGCTTACTTCGCGTAGCGGCACAAAACATCGAGATTTAGCAATGCGTCTGGGAGCTTCAGCATATTTCGCAAAGCCTTTTAAAGACAATGAACTCTTGCAAACTCTTTCTCAACTTGTCTATCAGCAAAAGTAGCGCTCCGTGCTATTTTCGCTAACCTTTTTACTGATTGTTACCAAGTATAAATTAAGACTATGCCAGCCATCTCTTCTCTGCGATCGCAACGCCTTTCTGAACTTCGTCCTGATATTGGACAGCAATATGTTGCTTTTCGATTACGTCTAGCGTGGTTCATTCTCCCAATTGATTCCATTTATCGCGTAATTTCACTTGGAAGACATATTCCCAAGCTTACATCCTCAGGTCAAAATGTTCCTGCGATCGATCTTGGTAAATTATTGTTTGGTCAAACTAAAGTTCCCATCAATAGTATTCCGCCGTTAATTGTCAGTGGTGCAGTTGTCGCGTCTAAACCATCTCTGATCATTGTCCGTAGTCAAACAGAAGATTTAATCGGTCTGCTTAGCAACTCTCAACCAGCACTGCAAAGAGTCTCACCAGATGAGATCGTCGCTTTGCCACAAACCTACAGCCAACGCTGGAAAGTTGACTTTATCAATTCCATGACTCTCCCTTCTAAAGAGCGTCCTTCTCTATTTTTCATCGATAGCGATCGCCTTGTCGCGAACATCTTAAAAAGAACAAGCGGTACTCATTAGACAGCTAAGCATGGATTCATGGCTATGTTTGATATCAATCGAATCCAATCGAGATTAGAATTAGAACATCGCTACAAACTGATCAAGCAACTAGGGATGGGTGGGTTTGCAGAGGTGTGGGAAGTTGAGAATTTGAGAGCAAATGGCGATCGCAAAGCGATTAAAATTTGCATCAGAGAAGATTTTGACTCCATCATACGGTTTCGCCAAGAGTTTTGGGACGTTGCTGATTTAGATGGCGATCGCCGTATTGTCAAGGTTGAGAAGCTTTATCCTGAGCAAAAACCCTCTAAAGATAATTTTGATCGAGATATACATTTTTTTGTGATGGAGAAAGTCGAGGGCAAAACTTTAGCTAAATTTATTGAAGAATCATTAAAGTCAGAACATCAACCAAACAATACCAATATCCAAAGATTAAGTATTCTTAATTTAATAGGTTTAATAAAGAACCAAACTCCGCGTATTTTAAACTTTTTAGCTTTTACTGGGAAACTTCTTTTCTATCGTTATATACCTTTGCGATCGCATATCTCCTATTTACAAATTGCCGATTGGCTGGAGCAAATAGCAGAAATATTGCAATATCTACAATCGCGTCCTGCCTTAATCATCCATCGTGATCTCAAGCCAGAGAATATAATGATCACTTCTGATGGAAATGTTAAGTTGATTGATTTCGGTGCAATTAAGGTCATTGATAATACACCAAAATATATCAAGGAGGTCACTACAAAATCAGTAACGACTATATATTCCATTGGCTATGTTGCTCCCGAACAAGAGCAGGGTCAGACTTTGCCGCAGTCAGATTTTTTTAGCTTTGGTCAAGTTCTGCTGTTTGCCATCACTGGACAAAATCCATCAGAAATTCAGTTTGATTGGCGATTACAAATTCCATCAGAACTCACAGATTTCATTGACAAAGCTATTCATCTGAATCCGCTCAAACGACATCAAGATGCTGATCAGTTATTACACCATGCTAGACAAGTGGCGCGATCGCTACGACACAAGTTCGGTCGATGGGCAGTTCTTAGACAGATGGCTGTAGTTTTTGGAATTGCTGCGATCGCTACTATCAGCACATTGGGATTGCGATCGACAGGGATTTTACAAAGACTAGAATTTGCCGCTTACGATCAAATGTTAGTCATACGTCCAGATCGAAAAGCTGATCAACGTATACTAATCGTTGCGATTAAGCCTGAAGATTATGGATGGATGGGTGGAAAAGATGTCTCTAATTTCGTTTTGGCAAAAGCACTTCAAAATCTTTTGGATGCTGCTCCTCGGACAATTGGCATCGCCCTCCAGCGAGATCAGCCAGAAAATGAAGGACTTAAAGAACTTGGACAAATTCTCGAAAAACATCATAATATTTTTGGCTCTTGTGTAGATATCGATGTGGGAACTGTATTTGTACCCAAGACAAGCGCACCTCTTGGTTTCAGTAATGTGAATAAAGATCAAGATCAATATACTCGGCGACATATTCTATTTTATCGAGATACTTCCGAATCAAAATGTACAGCCAAAGCCTCATTTAGCTTTCTAATTGCAAATCACTATTTGCGAACTCAGTTTAAATATGATCAAAATATTCAAAGCCGAATTTATACACTTAATTCTGCGGTATTTCAGAGCTTGCAGTTGGCAGAGGGAGCGTATCAAGGCAAGCAAATGGAAGAGGAATATTTCGATAATAATTTTCAAATAATGATTGACTACCGATCGCCAAAGATCACCGAAATAATTTCTTTGAAAGACATTATCGACAAAAAAATTTCACCCAATAAAATTCGCGATCGCATTGTTCTAATCGGACGCATTGATAGCTCCGATCGAGGAAATCTCGCTACTCCATATGGCGAAATGTCTGGCGTGGAGTTGTATTCACAGATGATCAGCCAATTCATCAGCGTTGCCGAGCCTAACCGCTCCACCCTAAAACCTGCTAGCTTTAATTTAGATATGTATCTGGTTTCAGTTATTGCCGTACTAAGCGGATATCTGGGATGGCGATTTACATTAGGATGGCGGCAAAGAATCATGATCTGGGCATTTTTGCCAATAAGCCTTTATGGTTTCTGTTTTGTGATGATATCGGTTCAAGGGCTTTGGCTAGGATTTATTCCATCATTAATCGCTGCTAGCCTTGCGAATTCTGGCGGATTTATCTATACTCGTTACAGCTATAGGATCGTCTATGAAATATTTAAAAAGTAAACTTGTTAATTTGGGGATACAAGCTGCTACTAACTTTACAATTGGCACTCTCACCATTTCTGCATTTCTGATACCCAGCACCGCTAACACTGAAGCGTCATCTCCGATACTCAAGAAAACATCCCAAAACAGCCTTCGCCCAAAAAACAGTTTCCCTCCTATAGGAAGAGATCCTAGTTGTGCGGCG
>JAYTWB010000228.1:0-4144 GCA_043743655.1 Cyanobacteriota bacterium
AATCTCAATCAATTTTTAGAATTAATTCCCCTCATCGCTAGTCGCGTTACCGACTCCGATGGTGGCGCACTGATTTTATTTAAAGCTAGTGGACAGATGCGCCTAGAGTCTTTGCATTGCCCTGAACCTAATCAAGGCGGACTGAAACCGCAACAGGTAAGGACGGCGATCGAACGAGCGATTCAACAGGTTTTGACAGGCAGCCCAAATGCCCTCGATGAAATGGTCAGCCGCTATTTGGGTTCAGATGTGCATTTATACGGCACATCGGTTTTAGTCAAAAATTCGGTGCGTGGTCGCCTATATATCTTTAGTCGTAAACCTGATTATGAATGGACAAACAACAAACGTACTTTGATGCGTTTAGTCGCTGATCAAACTTCGGTTGGGTTAGATAATCACGAACTCACGACCGAACTAATCAAAAAAGAGCGTCAAGATCGCGAGATGGAGATCGGTGCAGAGATACAACGTCAACTTTTACCGCGCAACTGTCCCAAAATCCAAGGTATCGAAATCGCGGCTAAATGCTGCACTGCTAGCCGAGTCGGTGGCGACTATTACGACTTTATCCCTATGCAAAAGGGCGATCTCTGGAGTTTTGTGGTGGGCGATGTGATGGGCAAAGGTGTACCTGCGGGCTTGATCATGACAATGACACGCGGTATGTTACGCGCTGAAGTCTTAAACAATCATTCTCCTAGCAAAATTTTGGAACATCTGAATGAAGTGATGTATGAAGACCTCGAAAAATCTCATCGCTTCGTGACTATGTTTTATTCAGAATATGATCCTAAAACACAGATTCTGTCTTTTAGTAATGCCGCGCATACTCCCGCGCTGCATTGGCGAACTAAGACTCGCAGCATCCATGCCCTTGATACTATGGGTGCATTGATTGGCTTGGAAGCTGGCTCAAAATATGAAGAAGATAGTACGCACTTAAGTTTGGGTGATGTCGTGATTTATTACACTGATGGCTTTACTGAAGCAGCGAGTCCAGAAGGCGATCGCTTTGATGAAGAAAATCTCCGTAAGGCTCTAGACTGGGCTTGTCAAAATTGTTTTCCACTTTCCAATGATGTGACCCGCCCCCAGATGATTCTTGACTATATCTTCCAAGAAGTAGAAAACTTCATCGGAGAAGGGCATACTCATACTGATGATATGACTTTAGTAGTTTTGAGTATAGAGGACAAAAATCTGATACAAAGCTCTAGTAGATTAATCTAAATCCTAAAAATCAAACCTTGACAAATTCTGAACAAATCCTGAGATATTATGATTGACCTTGCCCAGCATTTTTTAGTTAACGCTGATCTATCGGTGCTTCACACTTCAGCGATCGACTTTGCTAGTATTTTTCACTTCAACATTGTTGATATCCATACACACATAGATATGGATTTACTTGCACAACAACAATTTAATCAAGATGTCATGGGAGACTTTGGCAAAGGTTGGAATAATTTTGTGAAATCTGGTCAGATTTGGGCGCTTATAATCGGCGCAATAGTCGGATACATGTTTAGAAGTATCACAAACACATAAATTACATTTGCGAAAAAAAGAAGCTTTAGTTAACTAAAGCTTCTTTTTTATATATCTTTGTTTGAATGGCGGAGGACGGATTTGAACCATCGACCTTCGGGTTATGAGCCCGACGAGCTACCAGGCTGCTCTACCCCGCGTTGTTTCGCTTAATTAATATAGCATGATTTTCTTTGAGTGCAAGCTTTTTCCAAAAGTTTTTTGAAAGCTTTGGAAGTTCACCCCTCCGCAACGCCGTCTTACCTCAGTTGTTTGACCCGGTAAAACCAGGTGGAGCCTCGGCGCAACGCCTAACTTAAGTTCCCAGATACTGGTCTGGTTTACTGCAGCGAAGACTGCCTAGACTCCGAGAAAACAATTATCGATCAAGACACATTATCGGTAGTCACGCACGCCACAGAGGAGCTTGCCCTAATTATAGCAAGCTAAACGCTTATTTGAGGCTATCAGCTAGCCAGTAAACTAAGGGTGCGATCGCTAAAGCTGGCAAAAATGACGCAACTCGGACTTTGGCTAGCTCTAATAAATTTAAGCCCAATCCTAATAGCATCAGCCCACCGACACCTGTAATGATTAGCACTGATGGCGCATTGGTCGGATCGGGCAAAGCTTGTGCTAAGTTGCCTGCGAGAAGTGAAAGACTGCCTTGATAGATTGCCACAGTCAGAGAAGAGAAACCCACACCGATCCCGTAAGTACTGGCAAATACTATTGAAATAAATCCATCAAGTGCCGACTTGAGGGCTAGAAGATTGTCATCGCCGCGCAGCCCATTATTGAGACTGCCGATAATTGCCATTGGTCCGATGCAAAACAACAAACTCGCCGCCACAAATCCTTCTGTGAATTTACCTTTACCTTTAAATTTAGCTTTTAACCAATCCCCAACCGACTCTAAGCGTTTTTCGATCTGGACTAACTCGCCAATTATACCGCCGCCGATCAACGAAATCAGCGATAGGATCACGCCATCGAGAGCGCCAGCTTTGACTCTGAGCAAGCTATTTGCCATATTTAAGCTGACAAATATAGTGATTAGTCCGATCGCTTGTTTGAGAATCGGTAAAATTTGCGAAAGAAAGCGACCACGCAGGACTAATCCTAAAAACGTGCCGAAGGCGATCGCCAAAACATTAATCCAAGTTCCACTGGTTTTTGTCCAAAAATCTAGCATGGTGATACATAACCTTCATTAAACCCACAACGCGGGGACAGTTTGTTAATGAGATTGAAGAGGGCTAATACAAGTTTTCTGATCACGCATAATCTAATAATTTTATTAATCCATTTTCGCTTAATATGCGTATGTATTTATAAAGCTTGTGAATTTAGGGTGATCGCTCTGGGTGATCTCTCTAAGTCTCTCGATTACTCTAATATGAAACTCTCTGAGCAAACTGATATAGAAATATTACAAGCTTGGCGATCAGGAAGCAGTCAAGCCTTTGGTATATTTTATGATCGCTATGGCGAGTTGGTTTATCGTTTGTCATTGAGGATGTTGGGCAGCACCCAAGAAGCTGAGGACTTAACTCAAGAAATTTTTATTTTGCTCAGCCGCAATACTACCTATGACAGTAAGCGGGGAGCGATCGCTACTTTTTTGACAGTCCTAACTCGCTCAAGAGCGATTGATCGTTTACGCAAAACGCGATCGCAACAACAAAATTTACAAAAATGGGAACAGAGTATTTCTTCAGAATATGAACCCAGCAACTCATCGCTCATGGAAAATGCGTCACTTGCGGAACGTTCTGAAAAAGTAAAATCTGCTTTAGCAAACCTGCCAGACAAACATCGCCAAGTTTTAGAAATGGCATATTTTGAAGGACTGAGCCAAACTGCGATCGCTAAAGTTCTAAATACCCCGTTGGGAACTGTAAAGTCATGGGCGCGAAATGGATTGATTAGATTGAGAGAAAGTTTACAGGATGCGCTGGAATGATTATGAAAAAGCAAAATTATCCCCAAGATTGGCAAGAATTATTAGCAGGTTATGTTTTAGGAGATTTAGAGCCTGAAGAAGTAACCGCAATGCATCAACTAATTGCGGAACATCCAGCCATAATTACGGAAATTGATCGATTACAAGAGATACTAGCGATGCTTCCTCTTGGTTTAAATGAAAGTTGTCCAGCAAGTGATTTGCGCGATCGCATTGCCGCGATCGCTATTCCTCACAGAGTTGTTGAAGATCACTTAGTTGAAAATCAGTTAATAGAAACATCAACAGCCAAAATCGCGCGATCGCCGCGCCGTCATAATTTCTGGAAGTTGGCATGGATTAGCTTGGGTTCTATAAGTGCGATCGCTTTAGGATCACTCGGTTTCGATAATTATCAAATGCGGCAACAGCTAGCGACTAGTCAAATAGAACTGCAAAAATATCGTCAAGCGATCGCCATATTACAAAGTGCTGACCATCGCATGATTCCGCTCAAAGGTATGGGCGCAATTCCTGCGGCAACAGGCAGTGTGATGATCGAACCCACCGAAAAAACAGCAATGATCAGCATTCAAAATCTGATCCAAATTCCTCAAGGTAATAGCTATCGACTTTGGGCGATCGTGGATGGCAAAAAGGTTGATTCCG
>JAYTWB010000229.1:0-4075 GCA_043743655.1 Cyanobacteriota bacterium
CACCTGCCTTGCGACAAATTAATTTGCTATGGCAAGTCCTCAATCTGTGGCAACCACTTGCAGAACAGAATATGACTCGTACTTTGATTGATCCTAGACTGGTAAGGGTTGATGGAATGTGGGTGCGCTTATTAGAGCTGCAAGCTGATGTCGCGGCGGTTCAGTTAGTGCAGCTAGGCGATATCTGGTTGCAGTGGCGAGATATGGCTAAGCCTGAAATCGGAGAACCGATCGCTGAGTTTTTCTACGGTCTAGCCCGCGGTGAATATGACATAAATAAGGCGATCGCCTACCTCGATCAACTCACCTTAAAAGTAATGCAAGATCAGGCACTCACGGTGCGGATTGCGAGTGCCAGTGATGTGGGAATGCAGCGCGAGCATAATGAAGACGCTTGCTACCCTGATGCGAAACGTCAAAAACGTGCTGAACAATCTGAAGGGCTACGCGATCGCTTAGCGATCGTCTGTGATGGTCTGGGTGGACATGATGGGGGTGAAATTGCTAGCTCTCTAGCGATCAAAACTCTTGAGCAGCAACTCAAAACTTTATTAAATCACGCTGAAACCGATCCTGATTTTTCCTCGCAAGGGTTTATTGCTCAACTAGAAATGGTGGTTCGCGTTGTTAACAATCAAATCGTGGCGATCAATGATCAACAGCAACGTCAAGCGCAGCAGCGCATGGGAACAACACTCGTGATGGCGGTGATGCCGCGCCCTCATGGCAAGCCCAGCAATGAGGTATATGTCGTTCATGTCGGCGACAGTCGGCTTTATTGTGTGAGTCGCCAGAATCTGCGTCAAGTTACTCTCGATGATGATGTGGCAACTCGTGAAACTACACTTGGCTATAATTTTTATGCTTATTCATCACAACGCATTGACGGTGGCGCTTTAATTCAGGCTTTAGGAACACGCGGTTCCGATATGCTTGTACCCCGCGTCCAAAGATTTTTCATTGATGAAGATTGCTTATTGCTTTTATGTTCAGATGGCTTGAGCGATTTTGATCGAGTGGAACAGATTTATGATGACTATCTACTGCCAATTTTGATTGAAGATAGAGCGCTTGACCGCAGTTGCACGGCTCTAATCGATAAAGCAAATGAACTAAATGGACATGACAACATCACGGTTAGCTTGATGCGTTGTCGATTTGCACCACCCGATCCTGATGAGGATATGGTGAGCGAAAGTGATTTGCTAACTTCAATCGATAGTTCCCAAGTGGAACCTGATACTGAAGGAATTGATGCTGAGCCTCAAGATTTGGCAGGGGCGATCGCGTCATCTGTAACGCCTGAAGATATAGAAAACAATATTAGTACTAACCTTAATACGAATATTCCTGATCATATTAGCGATATAGATTCAGCAAAGACAGAATTGGCGGTTACGAAGCAAACTAATAAAGCTTTCATTATTATTTTGGTGTTAGTGGCTCTAGTGCTGGGTAGTGGTTTAGCCGCGATGCAGTTTCCTCAAGCTAAAGATTGGGTGCGCCAAAATTTGCCAACCAGTGTCAAAAAGCTCATAGGTAGATAAACAAAAAACGTAAGTCGCCCGCCACGCGCGCGACTCACGTTTCTAGGTTAATAATAAATTGATGATCTGCTCGCTTGACAATGGTACGGGTAGCTGCTGAATTTCTGCGCGATCGCGATAAACTTCAATCTTTTTAGCGATCGCTTCTGTCAGTCCACCTTCAGTCAAAAAATAGGGCAGTATACTAATCTGACTAATACCTTGAGCTAATAAACTCTCGATTTGGGTTTCTATCTTTGGCTCGACTCCCCAATATGCTGCGATCGCCTGACTATGTTTGGCTAAGTCTTCCACTACTTGGTTTGCACCTGCTCGCCGACTGCCATGGGCGAGTAAAATTCGTGCTTGTTTCTCTTCAGCATTACATTTTGCATATTTCTCAAAGTGCTGGCATAGCAAATTAGGAATTTGAGCATCTGTCCCTAAGTGAGCAGTTGTCCGAAAAATGAGCTGATTCTCAAACTGGGCTTGCGCGATCGCCACCTCGGCGGGAATGTCTTCACTAACATGAACTCCTTCTAATAAAAACAAAGGCAAGATCACAATTTCTGCAAAACCTTCTGAATCATCTTCTGAATCAGCACGTTGAATTACCTCATTCGCAAACTGTCCTAATTGCTGCGCTAGCGTGAGTGTTTGACTTTCCAAACAACCGCCGCTAATATGTCGATCGCTCTGAGATCGCGCGACTGCAACTAGATTTTGTAACGCTAACCATGAACGGCGATCGCTACTGCCATGAGTTACCAAAAAAAGTGCGGCGGCTGGCATAGTCCTATGGGTTGGGATAAGTTGGATAAGTAAGTTGGATGAGTAAGTTGGATAACTTTGTATAATTAGGGCAGACCTGAATCATCTTAAATTATAACGAGTAACGCATATCGAAACTATTTACGGCAAAACCCAAGGGCTAAAGGCAAATCAACGCAAACAGTTAGAGCGGCTCTATCGATCGCGCTTGCCTCAAGATAGCATTGTCACTCCTGAGCTAGCTCAACGCCTTGCCGCTGTTAGTGCTGAGCTAAAAGAAAATATCTGCATCTATATCAATCGCCGTGGACAGGTGATCAGAGTGGCGATCGGCACTCCCAATCAAACTAAAATCCCCCCATTGGAGTTACCGCGTTATGGTAGCGATCGCCTGAGTGGATTGCGCTGTATTTGCGCGACTCCAGACCCAGAGCCGCCTAGTGACACTGATTTAACCGCGATGTTGATGCAACGCCTTGATGCGCTGGTGCTGCTGCCTGTTAACCTCAAAGGCTATGCTGAGCGCGGATATTTGGCGCACTTATTGCCAGCTAACGAGACAGAACTCCCTGAAAAACAACATGTTTGGCGTGTCTCAAATCCGATCACATTAGAGAAGATCGCTAAGCAAGATTTCTTAGAATTAGTTGAAGGATTAGAAGAAGAATTTAGCCGCAACTTTGCAGGGCGTGCCACTGACGATAATTGCGATCGCGTGGTGCTAGTGGGATTGATGCCACAAAAAGAGAAATCTGACTCAATGCCATTTGCGATGATCGAACTCGGTCAATTGGTGGAAAGTGCGGGCGGCAAAGTCCTCGATGCTCTCTGGCAAAAACGCGAGCGTCCGCATCCACAGACTGTCCTCGGTGAGGGTAAGGTTTTAGAACTAGCGATCGCCGCACAAACAAAAGGCGCAAATCTAGTTGTTTTTGATCGCGAACTAACAGCTTCGCAAACTCGAAATCTCGAGAGAATGATCGGTTTAAGAGTTGGCGATCGCACTGAAGTAATTCTTGATATTTTTGCTCAGCGCGCCCAGTCATCAGAAGGGAAGCTCCAAGTCGAGCTAGCTCAACTCGAATATCGCTTGCCTCGTCTGGCAGGGCATGGACAAGCCCTCTCAAGGCTCGGTGGTGGGATTGGCACAAGAGGGCCGGGTGAAACTAAACTAGAAACCGATCGCCGCGTCATCCAAAAGCGAATTACTTTCTTGCAGCAGCAAGTCGATCATTTGCAAGCACAGCGATCGCGCATTCGCCAAAAGCGCGTTGATCAAGAAGTCCCCACGGTGGCGATCGTGGGCTATACCAACGCAGGCAAATCAACTTTGCTCAATGCAATGACCAAAGCTGATGTCTATGCTGCTGACAAGTTGTTTGCCACCCTCGATCCGACCACGCGTCGCCTTAGTCTGACAGGTGAAGATGACAAAATCCATACAGTTCTGCTTACGGATACCGTGGGATTTATTCATGAACTTCCCAAATCCCTCGTTGATGCTTTTCGGGCTACCCTCGAAGAAGTATCGGAAGCTGATGTGTTAGTGCATCTTGTCGATGCTTCTCATCCGTCATGGGAAGTTCAACTAAAAGCCGTGGACAAGATTCTCAAAGACATGCCGATCGCGGTTGGTCCGATTTTGCTAGTCTTCAATAAAATTGATGCGATCGCAGAGCCAAATCTAATTTTAGAGCAGTATCCTGAAGCGATCGCTATCTCTGCGCTGAAACGACAAGGCTTTCAGCAAATGAGTCAGTCACTGCTCAAACTAATTG